>NZ_JAUNXI010000003.1 GCF_030539875.1 Methanobrevibacter sp. | reverse complement strand
AATTATTGGAATTTAAACAATGAAAAAGAAAAAAATCACACAAGTTTTTGAAAGAACCCATTATATAAAAATTATAAAGTATATATTCTTTAAAAAATAAAAATAAAAAGAACAATTGTTAAATTGTTGATGTCGAGGTTTTTATATGAATTTATATAATTGGTGTAAATATGAATTATTTTAAAGTATTGGCAATACTTAGTTTATTGTTTATATTTTGTGGTTCAGTTTATGGTGCTTGTGATGCCGATTCGCTTGACATTCAAGGTGTTAAGATTGATGAAGGTTCAGCTATTAGCGATACAACCACGGTTGAAAATGCTAATGGACCTACAGGCATAGTCACAGGTAATGGTGAGGAAGTTGTTAAAGATGCTTCTGTAGATGATAGGGGAGATTCTAAAAATGACTCCACGTCTATTCCAGACATTAGTTTAAAAGGCGAAAATGGCAAAGACATGTCTTCAACTAATCCTGCAGATGTATTAATCAATGAATCATTTAATTTTCAAATGATATTTACTAATTTAGGAGACGCTACCGGATTTCAACCTTATATCCAGTTAATAACTCCTGAAGAATTAACACAATTCACCGCTTCATATTCTGATAGAAATATAGTTCCAATAAAAGTTGGAGTATTTGATAAAAGTACTTATAATCCTAAAACTGGTTTATATACCTTAATTGACCCATTAACTAAAAAAGAAGTTCATGGTTCACTAAACAGTACTTTTTATATTCTTCAGTATCCATTAGGTAGTTTTACAGTTGATGCACCTAGTGCGGTTTTAGATATTACTTCAAGCATTGGAGCTTTGGAAATAGGAAAGTTGCTTAATTTTACTGTTACTCCGGTATTTAGGTATGGGAATAGCCCTCTTGATGATCCGGTTAATTATCCTCCTGTTTATGGAAAAACCGTCACAGGGTGGGTAAATCCGGTTGTTGTTAAAATAGATAAAGATTCAAACCTTCACGAGGATGAAACCGCTACAGGTTCAAATTTCCCATTTGAGTATTATGTTAATATTAACATAGCCAATGGTGCAAAAATTGAAAATATTGCAATTACAGATGTGCTTCCATCTACTATAATGTATTTGGGCAGTCCGGTTTTATATGACTCAAAAGGAAGGGTTATAGATTCTAGTTTATATACAATTGAAGAACCTGCAGGTAAGAAAACCGGCGGGAAACTAATTTTAAAATTAAAAAAAGCTATTGGAGATTTAAATGACATAAGTCTTAGTTTGAAATATAAAGCATATGCTCCGGAATTTGATAATAGTACATCTAATAACATTACAATTATTGATTCTGAAACTGGCATAGGCACTACTGCTACAAATACTGCAAGAATAGATTATACTTATGCCAATAATACTTATGATGCTTCAGATAGCTATAAAGTATATTTAAAATCATTAGCTACCCAAAAATATGCAGAAATTTTAAATACAGATGCATATTCTGTAGTTCCTCATAATTTAATTACTTATACAATTGATTTTGAGATTTCTGATTACTTTGCTTTTGATAATTTAGTGATTTACGATAAATTTGATACGCATAAAGCAGGTTCACCTAAAAAATTCTTAACTGAGAATAAACCTGTTTTATCTATTTATGGAAAAACATATGAATTAAATGAAGATTATTATAGTATCGTTTCTTTAGGACATGTTGACAAGTCAGTTACATTTTATATTTCAAAATTCTTAAAGGATAACAATATAGGTACAAGCCTGATTGGAGGATACTATACAAATAGAAGTGTTAATGATGGTGCAATGGTTGGATCTTTAAATTTTGTTACACAATGTATTATTCATTATTCAAATGGATCTTCTGTTGTGTCAAACGATTTGGTTATTAATACCATTGAAACATCGGCTACTGTATTAAATACAACTAATACGGTTACTGATAACAGCCGTACAGACTTAAGAGTCCCAAGTGTTACACTTAAGAAGGATATTGTTGCAGTCGATGGTGAGATTATAAATTCCGCTGATTTTTATAAAGTTTATCCTGGTCAGAACATAACTTTTGTATTGGATATTCATTTCCCTACAGGTTCTGTAAATGATTTTATTGTTACTGACTTTTTACCAATACCATTATTCAAAATAAACGGATTTAATCCTGTTAATTCAACTACAGGAATACTTCCTAAAGTCGGATATTGGGCTTATGCAAATAATAGTGGATTTTTATACAATGAAAAAACCGGTAAAGTTATTATTCCTAAAATTAATGTTGATACTGCAAATAATGCAATTTCCTTTGATTTTGGAGATACATTAGATAATCTGGCTAATCCGGTAGATATAAGATTATGGTTTACAGTTCAAGTATCCTCAGAACCTATGGCAGACCAGCTTAATCTTGCTAATCTTGCTGAAATGAAATTTAAAGATTCTGTTGGAGAGAGATATGCAGGTTCAAATATTGTACTGATGCTTACTAATGAACCGGAATTAAAAATTACAAAACATGTAAATGATACAAAAATTTTAGAAAATATTGAAAATGCAACTGATGTTAAATATAATATAACTATAACCAATACAGGACATTCTGATGCTTACAATATAATTGTATCAGATGATTTTGTCAATACAACAACATCTGATGGAATTACTAAAGCAGATGTTAAATCTGTTAGTTTAGTTTACTCAAACGGAACTGTTGTTGATATTACTGATTTTAAAGATGACTTATTCACAAAAGGATATATGATTTCTCAATTAGCTAAAAACACTTCTTGCAGCATTGTATATACTGTTAGATTTAATGAATATCTGATTCCAAAAGAAAGTATTATTAACAATGTATGGATTACAAACTTTGCAGCATTTCCTAACGGTACAAACTTTGTAACAAACAGGGACAAGTACAGGGACAATGCAACAATCATGGCTAAAGGATTAGAAATTACAAAAGAATTTATCGGATCCAATGTTACTGACAATAAGAATATATTATTTGTTGGTGAAATTGGAATTTATGAAATTACAGTTAACTTGCCGGATTTAAGAGTTCCAAACTTAGTTATTAAAGATAACTCATATGGAATCAAGTATACTAACTTTACAATAACTACCAGTGACGGTCTTGTTGTTCCTGAATATGAATATACCGTAACTTACACTCCAAGTACCACTCACCCTGAAAGAAGTTTTTTAACCATTAACTTTAATGGTGATATTGTACCTGCATATGCTAAGAATAATCAATTAATCATTAAGGCATACTATGCCGTTGTTAATAATGAAAATATTATTCCAACCACTGCAACCAGTGCAACAACCAGCAACCATGCAACTATTAGTTGGACTAATAATACATTAACTTCCAATACTGTCTATGTTAATGTATATCAACCTAAAATAGACATAAATAAGATATTTGAACCTAATACTGTTCAAGGTGGAGATGAATCCAGTTTTACAATCACCATTAATAACAATGGCGAAGGTGCTGCATATAATACCACAATTACAGATGATTTAACAGAGTTTATCAAAACCTTTGTAAATAGTAGAAATGATATTGAGGTAACCGTACTTGAAGGTAATGAAAGCGGTAAAATCATTTTCAGCTGGAATGAAGATGTAGCCACCTTTAATGTTGGCGAACTTTTAGCCGGCAAAAGCGTCAGTGCAAAATTCACATTTAATGTAAAAAATGATGTCGTTATTGGGAAAGAATTTAAAAATATTGCTAAAGTAGAATATTATTCTATTTTCAATGAAACCAAATTCGATGAAAAAAGGGATTATTCTAACCAAGCAACTAGCACTCTATTTACTTATGATGCAAAGGTAAATAAAACAGTATTTAACACAACTATTGCAAATGGAAAGGATAAGGTCACTATTGGTGAAAATGTAACTTACAGTATTACTGCAATATTGCCTGTTGGAAAATACAATACTTTGGAAGTTAAAGACACTCTTCCGGAAGGTTTAAAATACAGTGAAGGCACAATTGTGGTTTATAAAGGAAATACTCAAAATAAAGCTATTGAAGGTAGAGATTATACAGTAACTGTAACTGAAAACATTATAAAACTGACATTTACTTCTGAATTTGCAGATGAAATTATTAAAGAATACGGCGGTAAATTCCAAGTATTTTTAAATGCTACTGTATTAAATGTTAACAGTAACAAAGCAGGTGCTGTTAAAAATAATAAAGCATCCCTTACTTGGAATGATCATGAATCATTATCTTATGCGGCCGTTACTGTTGTTGAGCCTAAAGTTGATATTACTAAAAAATTTAATGTAGAAACAGTTGTTGGTGGAGATGTAATCTACTTTGACATTACCATAACCAACAATGGCAAATCTCCATTATTCAACATAACACTCAGCGATGATTTAAGTGATTTAATTAATAAGTTTGTCAATGGCAGTGTTGATGTTACCTCAAATGGAGTTATTGTAACTCCTACATGGAATAACAATACTGCAAGCATAAATATTGCAGAACTGGATATGGGCAAATCACTAACTTACAGATTTACCCTTAAAATAAGGGAAGATGTAGTTATAGGCAACACTTATATTAACATAGCTAATGTAATAGGTTATTCTGCACTATCTGAAGGTAGAAATTATACTAATGCGGCAAGAGATAGTTTCACTACCAAACTTCCTGCTGTTACCAAATGGGTTATTGACACATCTATTGCTCACAATAAGGATTATGTAACTATTGGTGAAAATATAACTTACGGCATTAATGTAACTTTACCGACAGGTAATTATACAAAATTAGTAATTAAGGATACTTTACCTCAAGGATTTGAATACCTTGTCGGAAGTGCATTTTATGCAAATGGCACCAAATTAGTAAATGGTAGAGACTGGACAATAAATGTGAATAATAACATTATAACTATTACAATTAGCAATGTTCACTCCAGTGACTTTGCAGATGGCATTTTATCCATTAATTTAACTGCCCGAGCTACAATATTTGACCAAACAAATATAGCAGGAGCCATAAAAGTTAATAATGCAGATTTATTCCTAAATGATAAAAACATTGGTAAATCCAGTGCAAAAATCACAATTACTGAGCCTACAACTGACATTACTAAAAAATTCAATGTAACTGAAGTTGAAGGTCAAGATCATGTTTCATTTGATGTAATTGTCAAAAACAACGGCAAATCCTCATTATTTAATGTAATTATCTTTGATGAGTTAGATGGGCTTGATTTATTTATTGGTCAAATACCAAGTGCCGATAATGTAGATATCAAAGTAACTGATGCTGATGGCGAACCGATTGATGCTAAAATCAAGTGGATAGGGTCTCATGTTGAAATTGATGTAGCCAAAATAAATCCTGGAAATGCAATTCATGTAAAATATTCATTTATTGTAAGATCAGACATTCAAATCGGCAGCCAATATGTAAATACTGCTCATGTTGTTGGATTTTCAGCACCTGACCATGGTAGAAATTATTATAATTATAGTGAAGATACATTAAAAACTAAAATGCCTACTATTACTAAACTGGTAATTGAAACTACACTGGACAATAAGGACGGCGACATGTTTACACCCGCCATCGGTGAAAATGTAACATACCAAATTACAGTAGTGCTGCCTAAAGGTAACTACACTAATTTACAAGTTAAAGACATCCTTCCAACAGGATTCAAATACCTTGAAGATTCAGTTATATTATCAAACGGCACAGTAATTAGTGGTGTTGGTGTAAATGGAAATATTTTAACTATAAACTTCGGCAACACTTCATCTTACAAACATCCGGATAATATTATATTTAATTTATCTGCTGTTGTTTTAGACGATTCATCCAACAAAGCACTGGTATTTAAAAACAATCATGCTGAATTATATTTAAACAATGCAAAAGTAGACAGTGATGATGCTCAGGTTAAAATAGTTGAGCCTGAAATAAAAATTTTCAAAACTTCAGATAAGACAATCTATGAATATTATGAAAATGCAACTTATACAATTACTATCAGAAACATTGGATCAGGAGCAGCTTACAGCATCAGTATTCGTGATGTATTGCCGTCTGGTTTAAAATACACAGGCATTAATTCAAGTTCCAAATCAGAAGGTTGGGTTGTTGAATTTGATGAAGAGTCAGGAAACTTCATTATTGATGGTCTTAACTTAACTGCAGGCGATGAATTTACTTTTAAATTTGTTGTTTCATTTGTTAATTATACACAAGGAGGAATTATAGAATCTCCAATAGGCAAATCATTTAAGAATACGGCCAATATTGTGTATTATTCAATCAATGAATCAAATAATAGAACTTATAGTGGCTCTGCATCCGCCAGCATTCGTGTTACTGAAGCTGAACTTAGTGTAAGCAAAACTACTGAAATTGAAGCAATAGCTGGAAATGACATTGTTTACACAATTATTGTTGCAAATAACGGACCGGATAAAGCTCAAAACGTCAAATTAAATGAATATTATTATTCAGATTATTTAACTAATTTAGAATACTCCTTTGATGGTGAAATTTGGAATGTTTACAATAACCCTATTGATTTAGGCAGCATTAATTCCGGAGAGTCTAAAACAGTATATATTAGAGGACACTTAGACGCCGGTGCTGCTGACGGTGAAATATTAAACAACACAGTTAGAGTCAACACCACTACCGGTGAATTGGACTTAAGTGATAATGAAGCTACAAACATTAAAAATGTTATTGCATTGGCCGAATTATATGTTGCTAAAATTAACACAACTTCAGCTATTGCCGGTTCAAATATTATGTATGAAGTAGTGATTACTAATAACGGACCGTCATATGCACGTGAAGTATTCTTAAAAGATGAATTCAACGCCAATGAATTAACTGATATGAAATATTCATTTGATGGTCAAGTATGGCATGATTATAATGGGGCTATTAACATTGGTCTTCTAACTGATGGTGAAAGTAAAACAATATACTTCCGAGGAGTAATTCCGGCTGATAAACGTGGAAATATCTTAAACAATGCAGTTATCAACTCAACTACTAAATTAACAGAAAATAGTAAATTGGAAGATGATGTTACTGTTGAAGTAAAATATGACACTACTCTGGTTGTAGTTAAAGATGCTGAAACAAAAGAGTTAAATCCTGGCGATACAGCCCATTTCATTATAACTGTTACTGCCGGAGGATTGTCTGACTCATTAGAGGTATACTTGAGAGATATTTTGGATAATAAATTATTGGACATAAATTCAGCTAAATACTCCATAAACGGAGGTAATTTAAATGATTTTAATGGCAATGTTTATTTAGGAAAAATTACTACAGGAACAAGTGTTGTTGTTGATATTTGGGTTAAAGTTTTAAGTACTGCTGATAAGGACATTTTCAACTTAGCTAAGGTTACCAGTGATGAGCATCCTGAAGGCAGTACCTCCAGCACTACCGTTCATGTAAGAATCGTTGATTTAAGCGTTGAGAAGACTTCAAACAACACCAATCCTAAGTATCTGGAAAATATTGAATACACAATTGCTGTAATCAACAAGGGCCCTGACAAGTCATTTAATGTTACTGTCTGTGATTTGTTGCCTGACGGTGTGAAATTCATTAACACTGACGGTAATTATGATCCAGTTACCGGTGTCTGGTTTATTGGTGATTTGAACAGCCAAGAAAGTGCATCTTTAAAAATCACTGTACAGGTTATTAAAATAGGAAACATTACCAATAATGTCAATGTTACTGGAACAGGACATGACACAAACTTAACCAACAATAATGATTCTGCAACAGTAAATGTTCCTGAATGTGTTATTTTAGATGTTACTAAGATAGCCAATTCCACCGTTATCGTTGCTGGTGAAAGTGTTAAATATACTGTTACTGTTACTAATAATGGTCCTTCACTAGCTAAAGATGTTGTTCTAAAAGACATTTACAATCCTAAGGATTTAATTGGATTGCAATATTCATTAAACGGAAACGACTGGTTGGATTATACTGGGGCTATTAATCTAGGCGATATTGGTGCAAATGATTATGTGACTTTGTACTTTAAATCCAAAGTCAATGCTTCCACCCGTGGAGATGTTTTAAATACAGTGAATATTGCCACCAGCGTTGAGGATGCAAGAGGTAAATTCAGTGATGATGAAACAGTTAATGTAATTGCCGATACTACATTAACCGTAGTCAAGGATGCTGAAATCAAAGAGTTAAATCCTGGCGATACAGCACACTTCATTATTACCGTAACTGCTGAGGGGTCATCTGATTCATTAAATGTAAACTTAAAAGATATTTTAAATAATGAATTGCTTGATGTTAATGAAGCCCATTATTCAATTAATGGTGTAGATAAAGGTATGTGGACTGGAAGTTTTGATTTAGGAAATATGCCTACAGGTACAACACTAACTGTGGACATTTGGGTTAAAGTTTTAAGTACTGCCGATAAGGACATTTTCAACTTAGCTAATGTTACCAGTGATGAGCATCCTAAGGGCATTGTTTCCAATACTACTGTTCATGTAAGAATCGTTGATTTGAGTGTTGAGAAGACTTCAAACAACACCAATCCTAAGTATTTGGAAAATATCGAATACGCAATTACTGTAATCAACAAGGGTCCTGACAAATCATTTAATGTTACTGTCTGTGATTTGTTGCCTGCAGGTGTGAAATTCATTAGCGCTGACGGTCAATATGACCACAATACTGGTGTTTGGTTTATTGGTGATTTGAACAGCCAAGAAAGTGCTACTTTAAAAATCACTGTACAGGTTATTAAAATAGGAAACATTACCAATAATGTCAATGTTACTGGAACAGGACATGACAAAAACACAACCAACAATAATGATTCTGCTACCGTAACTGTTCCTGAATCAGTATTGATGAACATTGCAAAAGTTGCAAACCAAACAGTTATTGTAGCCGGTGAAAATGTTGGTTACACAGTTGTTATAACCAATTATGGACCTTCCGATGCATCTGATGTAATATTAAAAGACATATTCAACACCAAGGAATTACTTAATGTCCAATATTCCTTAAATGGTGAAGATTGGTTTGATTACAGTGAAGCTATTAACCTGGGAACTATCAACTCCGGAACTGACATGACAGTCCATTTCAAAGCTAAAGTTAACGGATCTGCCCGTGGGGATGTTTTAAATACAGTTATTATTACCACCAGCGTTGACGATGCCAGAGGCAACTTTAGTGATGATGAAACTGTTAACATAATAGCCGATACTACATTGGTTGTAGTTAAAGATGCTGAAATTAAAGCGCTTAACCCTGGAGATACAGCACATTTCATAATTACTGTAACTGCAGGTGGTTCTTCAGATTCATTAAATGTCAAACTGGAGGATATTTTAGATGCTAATTTGTTAGATGTCGATTCTGCAACATATAGAATTAACGGTGGCGATTTAACTAACTACACCAGGATTATCTCTCTGGGAAATATGCTTACCGGCAATCAGGCTGTTGTTGATATTTATGTTGCAATCTTAAATACAACAGGTCAGGACGTTTTCAACTCTGTAACTGTTACTAGTGATGAACATCCTGAAGGAAACACTTCAAATACTTCAATACATGTAAACATTGCAGATATTGAAATTATTAAAACAGTAAACAACACCACTCCAAATTATGGAGATAAAATAACTTACACAATAACTGTAAGAAACAATGGCCCTGATAACTCAACAAATATCAAGGTATCTGAAGTATTGGCAGACAACCTCAAATTCATTTCAGCTGATGCTTCTAAAGGACATTACGATTTAACAAACAGTATTTGGGCAGTAGGTAACTTAACTAACAATGAAACAGCCAGACTGGTTATTACTGCAAAAATAGTTAAAACAGGATTCATCCAAAACAATGTTAGTGTAAATGGAACAGGTTATGACCCTAACTTAACCAACAACAATGCAACTGTAAATATTACTGTTCCTCAAACAGCAGATTTATCTGTTGTAAAAATAGTAAATGTTAAAACAGCGACTGTTGGAGATAAGATAATTTACACAATAATTGTTAAAAACAATGGTCCTGATACAGCATTAGGTGTTTATGCAGTAGATAAATTATCCGATGCTCTTAGATTTGTTTCATATAAATCAAGTGTAGGAACATATAATCCAACAACAGGTATTTGGAAAATTGGCAATTTAACTAATGGAAGCACTGCCACATTAGAAATTACTTCTATTGTTTTAAAAACTGGGGCAATATCTAATGAAGTATTTGTAAATGGAAGTACAGTTGACTTGAATATGTCCAATAATTATAATAATATTTCAATCACTGTAAATCCTGTTCCATCTCCGGTTCCTGATCCTGTAGGTCCGGCTACACATGGTGCCGAAACAATGCCAAAAACAGGAAATCCACTATTTGCATTGTTAGTTGTTTTAATCTTTGCAATCTTCGGATTTGGTGTTTCTAGAAAGAAAAAATAAATTTAAAGGATTTTTTTATAAAAATCCTTATTTTTATTTATTTTTTAGTTGAACTATATACTTCATCTATTAATTTTTACTTTTTTAATTCTTATGTTTAAAATATTGAATTTGCATTTGATTTTTTGGTTGCTTTAACACATATATTAGCAAATTATTGAGCGATATTAAAATCTATTTGTTTCTGTCATGATTGGAATTTCAGCAGTTATATTTTTTGCTTCATATTCTTTAATATTTAAATTTACAAAGCTGTAATTTCTAAGTTTTTATTTCGTTTAACCGGAATATGATTTTGTGCCATGCATTAACTTTTCAAGAAGAGCTATAAAAAAATGAATTAAATGATATTTTAATATCCTTTAAAAGTTTAAAAAGAAAAAAATTGAGAATTATTATTCATCAGCTATTTTCCGCTGATTCAGGAGCACTTCCAGAAGATTCATGATAATTGTCGGTTGTTGGAGTCAATTTTGCATTCCCTTTTTCATCCAATATCCAGATATATCCAACATCATCATGCGTTTTTTAAAGAGGAATAATGCTCATGAAAATTATCGGATAAATGTAATAACCTGACAACACTAAACAGAGCATTAAAATTGCAATAACCAATATTAAAAACTTTAAGACAAACATGCATTCATCTCCATGAAAACAAGTTCAACTTCTTTTAAATCAAAAATCGGTTATTACAGTACTCCTCCAAGAGCAGTTATTAACATATAAACGGCTCCAATTATGATTAATACTGCAAATATCTTCTGAATATTTAAAGATTTATCAACAAACCTGGTTAAGTCTATTTTAGAAAGGGCATAACCTAAAACCAATAATGTCAATCCAAATCCCAAACAGTATACTAAAATGTTAACTGCTACAACTGCAGGATTTCCTGAATTTACAAGCAATGCTAAAAGTGAAATCAGATATCCGCTATAGCATGGTGCCCATGATAGGGAGGTTAGAAATCCTAAAATAAATGCATTGTCCTGATTTTTATAGGTTAATGTTGGAAAGTTAAATGAATAATCAGTTAATAAAAATCCTCCAATCAAAAGCAGGAAAACCGCAGATATAACTCTAATATAATTTAAGTATTTATGAATAACTATTGTGAAATACACAGTTGCAAACAGGATTATTATAAAAATAGCAAATAAACCTAAAATAAATGAGATAATCTCGGTGTTTTTTCTTTTTTTAAGATTGAATCCTATAAATATCGGTAAAATAGGTAAGATACAAGGAGAGAGAATTGAAATTACTCCTGTAAAAAAAGAAACAAACAGAACAAGTTCCATAAAATCTCCTCATATCAGTTTTATTAAATCTTCCGGTCCATGATACCCTTCGATAGATTTTATTTCATTACCTTCACCATCTAAAATCAGCATAGTCGGAGTTGAAAAAATTCCATACTTACTGGCGATTTCAGGATTGTCATTTATATCAATTGTGACAACTACATAACTTTCATTAAGTTTTTCCATTACCTGATCATTATTCAGTGTATTTTCCCTTAATTGGGTACAGTAAATACAGGTGGCTGATTCAAATACTGCAAAAACTTTTTTATCTTTAGTCTTAGCAGTTTGAAGTGCCTCAGACAAACTTCCAGGAGCATCCTCAGCATCAAATTCCTGATTTGAGGTTTCTTGTTTTTTAGAGTCTCCATTCATTGAAAACCATGCACCTGCTGCAATGATAACAACAATTATGAAAACAATGAAATACATATTATTTCGCTTCATGAATATATTATAATAAATTATCTAATATATTATTTTCTATTTTTTAAAATTAACAAATAATTTAACTTAACACCAACTTTTTTTAAAAATGTTGTACAGTTTGTTTTTAATATTTAATAATCTCTTAAGAAACATCATCAATTCAGAGAGGATTTATCGAAATGGAAAATGAAAACAAAAAAATTAAATGAATAAATAGGAGAACTTAGATGAGAAATAAAAGATATAACTGCTTTAGAGATAATTTGAAATAGTTTATTTCAACATGATGAGAATTTTGATAGTTTTATAAAAAAGAGAATGTTTTTGGAGATATGAATATCACATCATCTTCTTTTTCTATGAAATCTGTTTTATTTGAAACCACAATCCCATACTCTGCATCATATTTATTCATTGCTTTTTTTACCTGTCTTTTTGTTTTGCGGCCTATTCCGGATTCTATTGGTATTGCACTGCCAAATAATTTTTTAACGATAAAGTCAACGCCTCCCTTTTGAGAATCATAATGGACATTGAAGTCAAATGATGCATTATTGTTGTTTAGGTTGAATAGATTAGATGCTATTAGATTTTCCAATAGTATTCCTTCATATTCGCTTTTTGATCCTGCGGTGTTTCCAAACTTTTTGTTTATGCAGTTTCTGATGCTGGGTGTTGCAAAATTATATTTCCATGGTTTTTTGACTTTCTTGGAAGCTCCACCATAAGCTTCACTGTGAAATATCAGTTGTGTCTTTTCCAATATGTTGATAATATTGTTTATGGTTGTTTTGCCACAATCCAAATAGTTTGACAATTTATCATGTGATATTTCTCCCGGCTTTTGTGATGCCAGATATACTAATGTTTTATAAGTTAAATTTTGATTGTTCTTATTTAAATTGAATACATTGGCCATATCGACAGTTATTACTTTTGATATTATTGTCCATAGTTTAGATACAATTATATCCTCGAATTTGATGTTGAATGTTGTTGGAAAGCCTCCATAGTTCAAGTAAATGTTCCAATCATTTAATGGATAATTATCTAATTCTATTAAGTCCTTTTGGATTATCAATTCCTTTTCCTGCGCCGTTTCAATATTTCCTGTGAATATCAAATCAATCAGATCATTTCCAATATCTGTTTGGTAGTTGTACTTTAAACTCAAGTGCTGGGAATAGTTTAATGGCATGACTGGCAGTATATTTAGCCTTCGGGCAGCATCGGAATTATAATTTAAGTGAAGTGATGATGACCCAGTCAATATCAGGAAAATGTATGGTGATTCATCATAGATGGTTTTACCATTCATCGCCCAATTCTTATCAAAGTGTGCTTCATCTATGAAAATGAAAACAGGCTTGTCTAAAAGGGCAGGAGTAGTATTGTGAATTTTATCCAAATAGATTTCTATTATTTTTTTGATATCTGTTTGGCCTGCAAAATTTGTTGTTTCACATGAAATGTATAACAAATCAGTTGAATTAAAGTTTTTTTCTTTTAGGAGGTATTCATAGCATTGATATAATATTGTTGTTTTTCCAACCCCTCTAATTCCTGGAAGTACAAAATATCTCTCTTCAGATTCCTCATCTAAAAAACTGTCAATCATTAATCTGAGTTTATCAAATTCGTTTTTGTTATTGAACTTGATGTTTTTATATGATAGTTTCCTGTTTAGAATCATTGGTACTTCAGACAGCTGTTTTATTATATAGTTATATATCACATCTTCCATCATTTAGCCTCTTCACATTATTTGTTTATAATTTTTGAATAATATTATATAAATACTTGTTCATAAAATGAAAACAAATTTATATAAATACTTGTTCATAAAATGAAAACACAATAGTTGATTTTCATGGTTAAATAACTGATCACATCCTCACTTTTAATATTCATGCCTTAAAAAATTACTATTTAGTTGGTAATGTTGTTGTGGTTTGTATTTTATCGACTACTGTTTATCAGATGAAATTAAAATTTAAAAAATAATAAATCCATGAAAATCTAAATTATTGCAGCCACATTTTGCATCATGTATTGAAAAACACATTATTTTATTTAATCATCGTTTCATTACATTTATTAAAACTAAATATGCCCCTAGAACTCCGCTGAAAACAAAACCGATTAATCCAAGTATTGGAAAACCAAATAGAATTGGACCTGCATCAGCAATAATGGCAAGAGATGAACCGATAATCAAGGAAGACAATATTAGGGAAATGGATAACTGATTGATTAACTGACCGATTCCCTCATGCTTTAATTTTACTTCAATGTTTCCTTCTTCCAATTTTGAAATAGTATTATTGATTGTATCGGGCAGGTCTTTTGCCAGATGCTCCAACTGTAAAAGATAATTAAGACTAATTTTTGCCAATCTTTCAGGTTTATATTTGTTAATCACGATTTTTCTAGATAATTTCTTCAGTTCAACTGCAGCATTAAAATTAGGATCAAGCTTTTTACCGGTATCTTCAATTAAAGCAATCCCTCGGCCAATCATTACAAATTCATTTGGAAGAACTATATGATTTTTAATCATTGCATTAAGTAAATCTTCCATAGCCCCGTCCATATTTTTCAATTCTGCACCATAATACAAATTCAATAAATCATTAATGTCTGCACGCAATTCCGGCGTATTTTGTGACTGGGAAATAATGTCCATATAGATTAACTGTTTTATAATGTTGTCAGTATTTCCATTTATCAAAAGCAGCATGAATTCAGCTAAGTTTTCTTTAAAGTCATCACTTAAAATTCCCATCATACCCATGTCAATATAACACAATTTGTTATCCTGCGTTACAATTAAATTTCCCGGATGGGGGTCTGCGTGGAAATAACCGTCAATCATTATTTGTTTAAAATAAGATTTAAGGCCATAATTGGCAATTGCCTTTTTATTAATGTGGGGATAATCCCCTTCAATTAAGTCAGTGACTGTTACTCCTTTTATCAATTCCATCGTAATCAGTTTTTCACCACAGTATTCAACATATGCCTTTGGAATTCTAACATAGGAAATGTTTCTGAAGTTATTCTCGAGATTCTGCATATTCATTACTTCTTCCAAATAATTAATCTCTTTAAGAATGGAACGTTCAAATTCACTGACAATAGCAGGCAAATTAAAAGATTTTGTTGTTGAAATAAATTTGTCTATTCTCTTTGCAAGAAATTTCATTATTTTAATATCAGATTCAATTATATCACGAGAATTGGGCTTTTGAACTTTAATTGCAATTTCTTCTCCAGTGCTTTTCAATTTGGCTTTATAAACCTGTCCGATTGATGCTGATCCCAACGGGTTTTCGTCAATATAACTATAAACATTTTCAATAGGCTGGTCCAATTCCTCTTCAATGACTTCTTTCATTTCATCAAAAGGAGTTACAGGAGTATTGTCCCTTAACTGCTGAAGCTCTTCTGCAATCTCCAAGCCTACAAGGTCAGGTCTTGTACTTAACATCTGACCTAATTTAATGTATGCAGGACCCAATTCTTCCAGTACCTTTCTAACTCTTAACGGAACTGATTCGTCTGGAAATTCCTCTTCATTTTCAATCTTATAATTTCTTAAAAATGGAAATTTTCTAAAAAACGTATTTTCTTCAATTAAATGCCCAAAATCATTCTTTTTTAGAACCTTGTAAATTTCATTTAATCTTTTAAGATCATCATTTTTAGCACTAGCAATAACTTTCATTAAATAAGAATAGTAGATTATAGTATTTATTTTTTTAGAATATAATGAAATGGTTGAAATTGAAAGATTGTTTAAATTTATGGTTTGTAAACCGATAAAAGACAAACAATCTTTCTTTTTAGATGGATTATCCTAAAGAAAAAATATTAAGTTCGGGAAAAAGGTTGATATAATATTAGAGATTAACTTTAAGACAATCATCTTAATTATTATTAATATGTTCGATACTATATAAACCTTTCGCATATATACAAATTAAATTACATTTTGCATAATATTTTAAAAATTCAATTAAAAAATTAAACATTAGCAAACAAAATGGATTTAATTTCAAACAATTAAAAATAAGCAGATAAATGTAAAAATAAATAGCCGAGTAAATGGCTATTTAACAAATTTAAAAGTACAATTCGTCTTGGGATTTATAACCTATATGACAAACAATAAAACAGATAGCGCTGATTATGGTTATAATCAATAGGGTTATTTGCGAACAATAAATTAGCTGCGGATAATTGGAGGGCTGAATTATAACATTTCCCATCATTATTGCAAAAATTACAGTTAAAATTCCTGTACTTAATGTCTGACCAAGTATTCTCATTGTAGCTACTGCACTTGAGGCCATCGGAGTGTCTTTTGGTGGAACACTGCTCATTATGGTATTGATATTCGGACTTGCAAATAATCCGTAACCTATACCCTGCAGTGCTAATGAGATTAATATGACTGCAAGTGAAGTATTCTTATCTAACGGTATAATTAAAATCAAACCTGCAGTTACAATTATCATCCCGATAGTTGAAATCTTTTGAGGATCAATTCTATCAGATAATTTTCCTGCGGTAGGGGCTACAATAGCCATCAATAAGGGAAAAGTGATTAAAATCAGTCCGGAAATTTGGGAATCAAAACCGCGAACATACTGGAAATTGTAGTTAACAATTGTGGTTACTACAAAAGTGGCTACATAACTTAATATGCTGGCAATATTACTTGATAAAAATTTCTTATTTTTATATAGTTTTATATCAAATGCCGGATATTTGGAAGCCAGTTCAATTTTACCGAATAAAATAAGCAAAAGCACACCAACAACAGTTATTGCAAAGCCTATTAATGTATTGAATATTGAAAATCCATATATCAATAGCAATATTCCCACAGCAAAGACTAGAGAACCCTTTATGTCGAATTTTTCATTTTGGTATTTAAACCATTCGTCATTTATTGTAAAAAGAAGTATGAGGTTTAACAGTATAAAAGGAATCATCACCCAGAATATTGATTCCCATCCGAAATTATAGGTTAATGTTCCTCCAAGCACTGGAGCAAGTGCAATTCCAATATATGTAAAACATACAGTTATTCCAAGTGCCTGGCCTCTTTTTTCAGGACTTATTGCTTCTGCGATAATTAGCATTGAATCAACACAAAGACCAGCACCTCCAATTCCCTGAATTACTCTAAAAATCATTAATTCCGGAATTGTATGTGAAAGAGGAGTTCCGATACTTCCAATCAACATTAAAATTACAGAATAAATAAATGTCCTTTTAACACCATATTTGCTGCAAAGCTTTCCTAAAGGAATGGCCAATACTCCCATAGTCAGTAAAAAGATGTTTGTAACCCAATTCTGCATTATATTGCTTAATCCAAAAATCTCAGCCATTTTAGGCAATGCAACTGGAGTGACATTCCCCATGTATGCGCCGTAAAATGTGGCAAGAGAGGCTACAACTATAACAATGATGTCTTCTTTTTTATTTGAATTCATAAAAAAACAACTCCCTTATTTTAATTGTTTTATATATTACATTTTTAAATAATATGCAATTTTCTATTTTGTTTTAAAAAAGAAAGAAATGTGAGGCCAATATTTTATTTTAATGGGGTTTATTTTTGATTAGATTTGTATTTATAATAAATTTTATTTTACAGGAAAAATAATATTACTTATAATGGAGGTTTTTTAATGCCTTTAAGTGAGGAAGAAATTTTACTAACAATTATGAATGAACAACAAGAGTGTGACAAAAAGAACAATCCAAAATCAGGCAGCGGAAGTTCAATACTTGGAACAATTATCTTTATAATCATATTCTTTTCCTTTGCAATATTCATACCTGTGTTCGGATTATATGGAATAGCAATATGGCTAATAGTCTTTGCAGCTTATTTATTGATACACATTAAAAAAGGATAATTCTGAATTGACATTGTTTACAGACCGCACTCAGACTATCATGACTAAAATAAGAATAATTTCATCTGGTTTATTTATTATGAACCAATAATACATCAACTTCAGCAGTTTTCAGTACCCTTTCAGATACACTTCCAATAATAAATTTCTGAATTCCGCTTTTTCCAGATGATGAAATTACAATTAATTCAACACCTATATCTTTTGCAACATCATTAATAGTTTCAGCCGGAGCCCCTGTTTTTACTATTGTTTTAATATTATAACCTTCAGGGAATTTTGCTTTCATCTTATTAACATTATCTATTGCTTCGTTAATCATTCCTTCATTTACTTCTGCAACATGTTTTTTACTCTGAAATATGCTTGAATCCAATTCGGAAACTACAGATAAGATAATAATTTCACCATCACTGTCAATTAAATTAGTTACGCGGTCAATTTCCTGGTTTGCATAATCTGATCCGTCAGTCGGGAGTAAAATTTTTTTAAACATGTAAACCACCTACAGTATTTAATATGAAATTGATGTTATTTAAAAACATGGAAAAAATTTTAAAATCTATTGAATAATGAATTATTTTATCAAAATTGACATGATTATATGAATTTTAAGAGTATTTTGCATGAATACCTTTTATATATCCAATGTGTTTTCATTATGAAATGACAATATTCTGCTTTAAATTCAGTTTTTTTGAATTTAAATTCAAAATAGCTTTCATTAATTTTCAATTATAATAAAAAAGCTTTAATATTATTTGTTCAAAAATATAATATTGAAGAATTTATTTTAAATAATAAATCTTTCTGAATATTGTTTTAAATATTCATTTCCTTCAAAATAAAAATCTATTGAATTTTTTTATTTTTGAAGTTTTCTATTGGAGGTTTTATATGTTAAATGGTTTATTTAAACTGTCTGAAAACAACACGGACGTTAAGACAGAAATTATTGCTGGTCTTACTACTTTTCTAGCCATGTCATATATTTTGGGAGTAAACCCTGGAATGTTGGCTGAAGGTGGAATGCCTGCTACTGGTGTATTTTTTGCTACTGCTCTTGCATCAGGTATTTCTTGTATTATCATGGGGCTTATTTCTAAGTATCCTGTCGGATTAGCTCCTGGTATGGGTATGAATGCATTGTTTACTTATACCATCATCTTAGGTATGGGTAACACATGGGAAGCTGCTCTTGCTGCTGTATTTATTTCAAGTATTATATTTTTATTAATTACTATTTCTGGTCTTAGGGAAGCAATTCTTAATGCTATTCCTTACAATTTAAAATTAGCAATCGGTGCCGGTATTGGTTTCTTTTTGGCATTCATCGGATTAAAAGGTGCTGGAATTATTGTTGCTGATCCATCCACTATTGTTACTTTAGGATCATTATTCTCCGCTCCTGCCCTTTTAGCATTAATCGGTATTGCTGTTACATTAATATTATATGTTAGAAAAGTACCTGCTGCTGTATTTATCGGTTTGGTTTTCACCGCTATTTTAGGTGTTATCTTTACTGCATTCGGATTCGGTGCTGGGGAAATGGCTATGCCTAGTGTTCCTGCCCAATTCATATCCACAACAATTGATACTTCAGTATTCGGTGCTTTTGCAACCGGATTTGGTCAATTATTCAGTAATATACCTAACTTATTGTTGATTTTATTCTCATTACTCTTTGTTACTTTCTTTGATACTACTGGAACATTAATTCCTTTAGCAAATCAATGTGGTTTCGTTGATGAAGATGGTAATGCAGATGGAATTGACAAAGCTTTCCTTGGTGATGCTATCGGCGGTATTATTGGTGCTATTTTAGGTACAAGTACTTTAACTGCATATGTGGAAAGTGCAACCGGTATTGGTCTTGGCGGTAGAACTGGTTTGACTGCTGTAGTTACAGGTATTTTCTTTTTAATCTCAATATTGTTTGCTCCTACAGTATTAGCGTTATTTACATCTTCTGTAACTGCTGCTGCATTAGTAATTGTAGGTATCTTAATGATGGTTCAATTAAAAGAAGTTGATTGGGACGACCTTGTTGTTGTTGCATCCGTGTTCATGACCATTGTCATGATGCTTTTAACATACTCTATTTCATTAGGTATCGCATTTGGTTTTGTAACCTACGCAATTACAAGTATTGCTGCCGGTAAAGCAAAAGAATTAAATTGGTTAGTTTGGATAATGGTAATAGTATTTATTATTTACCTGTTCTTCGGACTTTAAACTAATTTATTATATTCAATAAGTGTTAAATCAACACTTATCTTTTTTTATTTTTTAGGTGAAAGTATGTCTGGCTGTTCATTTAGATTTGCCCAGAAAGAAGATGTTTCATTAGTTTTAGACTTTATAAAAGAATTGGCAGAATATGAAAATATGCTTGATGAAGTTGTTGCAACCGAAGAACTGTTATGTGACTGGATTTTTGATAAAAAAATTGTTGAAGTGATATTTGCGCTTGAAGATGACAAGGAAGTCGGATTTGCATTATTTTTCCATAATTTCTCAACATTTTTAGGTCGTGGAGGAATATATCTCGAAGATTTATATGTAAAAGAGGAATATCGAGGAAAAGGATACGGTAAAGGGTTAATTAAAAAATTAGCGCAAATCGCAGTTGAGAGAAACTGCGGAAGGGTTGAATGGTGGTGTCTTGACTGGAATCAGCCAAGTATTAATTTTTACTTATCTATTGGAGCAGAACCAATGGATGACTGGACAGTATATAGAATCAGTGGAGATACACTAAAAGAGTTAGGCAAATAGTTTTATCAGAGCTTTAGCCGAAATTTATCCTCACCAGACTCCACAACCAACACCTCTCTCATTTTCATGTTTTTAAAAATAATATAGTGTTAATAAAACACTATAATTCATAATGGATATTATGCAATTTATACAAACATACAGAACTGCTTGAAGGGAATGCATAAATCATATAATCAAGTTCTTCCAGGGTTATTTTCTTGTTAATAATGAATGCAAACATATTGGCAATGTTTTCTGCATCTGCAGCATATATTTCAGCACCTACAATCTGCAAATCCTTATCAACAATTACTTTAGCCTCAGAAGTAGGATCATTTTTAAGCTCTAGAGAATATGACTTGCCGTATTTGATGGTGTGAACATCATATTCATCACTTTCATCTGCGACATAAGCAGGAACCCCTACAGTAGCTATTCTTGGTAGGGTATATGCTACAGCAGGAATGACAGGATATGTAATTTCATCCGCTTTTCCCAGTAACTCTTTTGCAAGATATTTTGAGTGGTGAATCGCAACGGTTACAAGTTTGGCTATTCCTGTATCTGCAACGTCTCCTGAAGCATAAATATTCGGAACTTCAGTTTGTAGGTGTCCGTTAACTTTAATTCCATTTTTGGTATATGTTAATCCAACATTTTCAAGACCGATATCTGCAACATTAGCTTCCCTTCCTATAGATGCAATTACATAATCTCCGGTTAGGGAAAGTCCGCTTTCACAATTAACGGTAAATCCGTTTTCATAAGCTTTATTGTCTATTTTTGACTCGGGATCTCTTAAAAGTTCATCGGAATTCATTGAATTTTCCACATTTAAAACTTTAAGACCATCATCATCAGCGGCAACACCGTCATCCTTAATGATTTCCTTAACTGTTTGGTTAAAATGGAAACGGATATTTTTCTGTTTTAAAATTTCTATAACCTTTTGAACATAAGGCTGATGGAAATATTTTAATGCCATATCTCCCCTGATTATCACATCCGCCTTGAGACCTGCTTCTGCAAGTATTGATGCAAATTCCATTCCTACAAAACCGGCACCTATGATAATGGCATGTTTTGGAAGCTCTGAAATATCTAAAAAGTCCGTACTGTCATGCAAATACTCTTTTCCTTCAATATCCGGAATAACAGGTTTTAATCCTGTACAAATTACAATCTTATCAGTTGTAAATGTTTTATCACCTACTCTGACAGTGTGTTCATCAACAATAACTCCTTTTCCATGCTCCACATCCAGATCATACTCTTTGAATTTGTTATCTAAAAATACAGACATCCCTGCAATGCGTTTTCGTTTAAGTTTCATTAAATCCGGCCAATTCACATCGAAGTTGCCTGCTTTTCCAACCCCTTCGAAATTATCCGCCAAGGCTTTGATTTCATATGGGGCGTCAAGTAATGCTTTTGAGTTACAACCTCTATTTGCACATGCTCCGCCAAATAAACTTTCTTCAATGATTAATATTTTAAGGCCTTCTTTTCTTAAAAATCGGCCTCCCTGCCATGCGGCATTTCCGCTTCCAATATAAATAACATCATAATCCATAATTTTAGCCTCTGATATTTTCTGTAATTAAATTAAATAAATCCTTTGTCTTAAAAGTAATGGTAAAGTCAAAAACATCTTCTGGAACTTCATAGACAAATGTGGGATATCCCGCCTGTGCAATAGGTTTTGAAACCAGAACAGCAGAAGTTGATTTGTAGGTTTCATTGCCTTTAACCGGGTAATAATTAAACTCGCTTGTTTTTTCAATATTTTGAGCTATTTCAACAGACTTATTATCCATTGCAGGAGTGGCAATGTAAAATCCCTGACCATATTCCGGAATGTGTGAATGGCTAATTATAACTGCATCTGCATCAGAGGCAGTGACATTGGGATTTACATAATCATGAACAAGACTTTCACCATTTGCCCGTCCTTTTGCATAATCATTGGGATTTTTTGTTACTGTTACCTTATAATGAATTATTTTAACATCCCCGTTTCCATATCGTTTAGCCGCTTCTATTTCAGGCCCTATTGATTTCGGTTCTCTCGGATGCATTCCAGTAATTAAGGCTATGCTGGTTGTTGCATTTTCATCACCTGAAATACCAACTTCAACAGTGCCTATACTTGTATTTGCAATTGTTTTATATGTAATCTGATTGCTATTGTCTATTATGATTATGCCTAGAATTAAAACCAAAATTAAAATAATTATTATTTTTATTTTAATCTTCAATTTTTCACCTTGATTTAATTCTAAAAGAATTTAAATAATAACTATTAAAATTTAAAAATAATTAGTAATAAAAAAAATAAAAAAAAATTAGAATTTAAAGAATTCTTTTCCCCATTTAATTTTATGTTTTACATCTTGAATTTTCATTTCATAAGTCTTTTCAGAATCACCATAATTTTCATCTAAGATTTCGGCTTTATTGTCAACATCAAAAGTGGTTTCTTTGACTTTTTCCAATAAGCTTATTTCCTTATCAATCTGTTCGATTTCAGGCAATGCCTTTTCTTTAATTTCAAAAAGCATATCGATAGCTTTACCAACACTTATATCCTGGGATTGCAAGTGCTCCACCTTTTCTAATTGCTCATCAGTTAATTCAATTTCAATTTTGTTCATAATTATCCCTCATTAAAGCATAAGATAGTTACTATTATATATGGTAATTTTCATTTAAATTATTTTCTAGTATTTGTCATATATTATATCCATTATTAACTGTTACAAACATTTAAATTTTCTATAGATATATATGATAATAGGTGGTAAAAATGGATGACATGGAAAAGAGATTTGCAAATGCCCCTCTAATCGGATGGGTACACCTTATTTCAAAAAATGAAATCAAATATATTAAATCACAAATTAAAGATCTTGGTTTAGGCCACGAAGTGCGCTATATCCTACAGATTTATCACATCCCAACTGTTCACAGGATGATTTAATTAATGTTTATGGTGAAAGTAAGGCAGGCATTGCCAAATCACTTAAAAAACTGGAAGATTGCGGATATATTACAAGAGAAATAAATCCTGAAAATAGGCGCAAGTATATGTTAAAAACTACAGATAAAGCCTGCGAACTTGTTCCAAGAATTAGAGAACTCATCCTTGATTGGGAAAATAAAGTTGGTCTTGATGAGCATGACAGTGAATTTAGAGAAAGAATGAACAAAATAGCTGTTAACTCAATGAAATTAATTGATTAACTAAAGAAGGAAGAATCATGGAAGTTGAACTTGAGTCATATGTAGTATTTGTATCATTTATAACTTCATTTTTTGCGGTGTTTTTATCAAACGGCATAATTATAGGGGTTCCGTCAATAGCACAGGAATTTGCAATGAATAATATTATTCAAAATTGGGTGCCTACAATATTTTTCCTTGTTGTGGCGTTATTTACAGTTCCGGCAGGGCAGATTTCAGGTAAATTTGGTGTTAAAAAATCGTTGCTTGCTGGCGTTTTGGTATTTTTGGCCGGTTCTTTTGGTGCATGTGTTGCTTTTTCAACCGAATCATTTTTAGTTTTCAGAATCATCCAGGGCGTGGGGGTAGCGTTTTTAAATGTTTCTGCAATGACAATGGTGGTTCAGGCAGTCAAACCTGAAAATAGAGGAAAGGCATTGGGTTTTATAGTAACCGGCGTTTATTTGGCAACTTCACTCTCACCAGTTATATGCGGATTTTTAGTGCATAATCTTGGTTGGAGGGCAATGTTTTACTTTGTAATTCCATTTTTGATTTTATGTATCATACTGCTTGTTTTAAAAATACCTCAAGAATGGAAGACATATCAAGATGAGACTATCGATAAAGTTGGATCTGTATTGTATGGTATTGGAATTTTATTATTCATTTATGGATTTACCAGTTTAGTCACTGCACTTGGCAAATTATTAACTGTTTGTGGGATTATTTTGCTAGTGATTTTTGCCCTTTATGAATTAAGGCAGAATTCTCCGGTTTTTGATATGCATCTATTTAAAAATAAAAAATTTGCATCCTCAAATGTAGCTGCGTTATGCAGCTATTTAGCAATAATGGTAGTAACAACCATCCTAAACTACCATTTCCAATATGTAAGAGGATGGGATGCTCAGATGTCCGGATTAATATTGATAATTACACCAATCATCATGGCCATTATGGCTCCAAATGCAGGAAGACTATCTGATAGGATACATCCTCAAAAATTAGCAGCAATAGGAATTGGAATTGCAACAGCATCACTGGCAATATTAACATTCTTAAACGGAAATACACCGGTATATCTTGTAATCTTAGCAATGATTTTACAGGGTGTTGGCATGGGACTTTTCTCATCTCCAAATATGAATGCCATTATGAGTTCTGTTCCTCCAAAAGACGCTCCAACCGCTTCTGCATCACAGGCTACAATGAGAACACTTGGCCAGACAATGAGTCTTGGTCTTGACATTGGTATTTACATGGGTAATGGGCAGTTTAGAATTAGTTCCGCAGTATGCATCCATGATTATACATGCTTCACAAACCATTTGCGGAATCTCCACTTTAGCATGTGTTCTAGCCATATTCGCTTCACTTGTTGGAATAAAATCTAGAGATAAATTCAATACGGACAGGTAAAATTGATAGCAGCTATCAATTTTTCCACCTTTTTAAATCTAATGAATACCAACTATTTTATTTAAACCAGGTATTTTAGATAAAACAAATACAATTGCAAGAGTTATTATCGCCAATAATAAAAATACAACAGGAATCAAGTTGAATGTTTCGATAGGATAGTATTGAAGCAGAAAATTAACTACAATAATATGCATTAGATAGATAGCATAACTGGAAATGCTCAATATATAAACAATCCTGCCGATTATGGACTTTTCAACAAAATTATGTACTTTTGATAATGAATTTTTAGGATTGAATACTGCAAATTTACTTAAATATCTAAAAATTAAGAATAAAGCGGAGCATTGAATAATAATTGAGATGGATTCAATATATACAGGAACAGCAAAATAAAATGCATTATACATATTATATCCAATTGTGGCGATGAAAATAATTAAACAAAATACAACCATAGGCAAGGAATAAATATTAAAGTCATTATTTGCCAAATAATAGCCTAAAACAGCATATCCGATATAAATGCCGACATTTGCAAAAATTAAACCGATATAATAATTTTCAACAAGACATGAATTTGTTAAAATAAGTAGAATAACCCAGATTAAGATAAAATATTCAACACCTTTCATACCATATTCCTTAATAAAAGAATTGAAAACAGGCATGACCAAATAAACACCAATGATTGCACAAACAAACCATGGGAATTCAGCACCCTGTCCCCATAAGTAAGCCAAATCGAAATTAAATCCGTTTGCTGATGCTACGCTAATAAGTAAAATAATATACCAGAATGCTGCAGGTATCAACACTCTTGTAAAACGTTTTTTAAAAAAACTGCCTAATGAATATTCCTTATTCAAGAGTAAAGCCCCGCTTAACATGAAAAATAATGGAACACCCATTCTGGATATTGTAAGATAAGATAATAGAGTAGGTGAAGTCATATAATTGATATTGATTGGGAAATATTGAATTACATGAGCCAATAATACAAAAAGTATTGCTAAAGCCCTCAATTCATCAAAATAAAAAATCCTGTCTTTCATTAAAACCATAATAATCCCAGATTATACTTAATTAATAATATTATTGAATTAAAAATTAATAAACTTAATGCTAATTTTCAAATACAAGGAAAAATAAACATTAACTAGACGAGTTGAAGCTATATGGAAATTACAGCAGATGAAATGAAAAAAACTATAAAAAAGATTTATGAAAGACTCGATCAGGTATCTCCTGTTGACTTTGATTGTGGAAAATTATGCGGCGAGGTATGCTGCGTTTATGATGCTGAAGACTATCACAATGAAGATTTGGCACTATATCTCCTGCCGGGTGAGGAGTTAATGTATGAAAATAGCGATAGCTTTGAGCTATATTACATTGATTCATCAGAAATTAAATATCCTCATTCCTGGAAAGGGCAAATCTATCTTGTCAAATGCATCAATCCACCAAAATGTGACAGAAGTATCCGGCCGATTCAATGCAGAACATTTCCATTAATTCCCCATTTAAATAAAAAAGGAGAATTTCACCTGATTTTTGATGAAAGCGAATTTCCATACAAATGCCCTATTGTGGATCAGCATATAAAATTAAACGATGATTTTATCCAAGTAACATATGAAATATGGTCTAAGTTAATAGCCAATCCCCTGGTTTATGATTTAATAGATATGGACTCCAGAATGAGAGATAACCGGAAAACAGATTATGAAATTGTTATTTAAAACAGTTTACAATTTCCAGTTAATTTCATCAACATCATTTTCTTTTAAAAACTTATTTGCTAATTTGAAGTGATTGGAACCTAAAAAACCTCTTCTTGCAGAAAAAGGAGATGGATGTGAGGTAATCAGCACAAGATGCTTTGGATTTGTAATCAAATCTTTTTTCTTTTCGGCCTGTTTTCCCCAAAGTAAAAACACAACAGGCTGTGTTTTTTGGTTTAAAATTCTAATCACATTATCTGTAAATGTCTGCCATCCGCACTTGCTATGAGAATTGGCATTGCTCTCCTCTACTGTTAAAACTGTATTTAATAAAAAAACACCCTGTTCTGCCCATTTTTCCAAACATCCTGATTCGGGAATAGGATATGAATACTCATTACTGATTTCTTTGAAAATATTTTTTAATGAACGAGGAATAGGTTTGCCGTCCGGAGTGGAAAATGCAAGGCCGTGAGCCTGGCCTTCTTCATGATAAGGGTCCTGACCCAATATAACCGCTTTAACATTGCTTAAAGGAGTTAACTTAAATGCATTAAACACATCCTCAAAGGGAGGATAAATCGTTTTTGAGTTATACTCCTCTTCGATAAATTCTTTAATTTTTAAGAAATATTCCTTTTCAAATTCATCTTTTAAAGCCAGATCCCAGTCATTGCCAATCATGAAAATTACTTTGTATATTAATTTATTTTAACTTTTTCCTGAAAATTTATTTAAATAAGGAATCCTATTTAAAATCCATAAAATCAAAAGTGAAATCAAAGTGGTTGTTATTACTAAAACAGGTATCCAGATTATTGGGTTTTGGCCATAATATAAGCTAAATAGGTTTAACTTTAAAATATGAAGCACCAAGTAATGGCATAAATATATTCCAAAACTGTATTCGCTGATTAATGTTAATGCATTTCCCAGTTTGTTATCTTCAATACGTTTTAAATAATCTGTTTTAGAGAGATATTTGAAAAATACAAAAACATTTACAGACAGGGTTAAAATCAAAAGGTTGAAATAACCTTTATAAACAAAATGATTGCTTAAAAGTGACTGAGGAACTACAAAACCAAATATATAATAGAAATACAGTAATATTGAAACTGAAAATGCAACAGCAAGAATAATTTTTGAATCAAATTTATTTCCAATATAATCATTATTGGCTATAAAATATCCAATTACAATATACGACATGAATGAAATGAAATAAATCAGTTTAGATGAATACGGATTAAATAAACCAAATTGTGAAATTAGAATATAGATAAAAGACAATAAAGCCAGCAAATTGATAAATTTCTCATCAAAATTTTCTTTTCTTTTATTTCCGAATTCAATTAATTTATTAACAGCGAATATCCCCATATATGATATTATTATCATCCAAATAAACCAGAATGCAACTCCCAATGTTCCAGATGACCCAAGAAAGATATTTAATGCATTAACTAAATTAAATCCTTTTGTAATGTAGAGTGATGAGTATAAAATATAAATTAAAACCCAAAATAGAAACGGAATCAACAGCCTGGACAGTCTCTTTTTAAAGAATTTAATTAATGAATCTTTTTTATTAATCAGCAGAGCACCGCTAAGCATGACAAAAAGAGGAACTGAAAATTCCCTAAAACAATCAAAAAAAGCAGATATATAGAAATTTGGTGTTTTTACACCTGTTAAAACAAAATAAATTGAAACATAGCAAAAAACTATTCCAATTATTGCGATTGCCCGCACTACATCATAATAAAAAATTCGTTTTGATTTGTTCATAAAACACCAATTTCAGTTTATCAGTATTGGTTAATTTCACCAACGACCATATCTGTGAGAAGAGATTCTTGTTTAGTTGTTGTTTTACACACCCCATATCTAAACATGATTAATAATTTAAAAAAACTAATAAATAAATCTATTTAGATATTAAACCCCTAACCTCATGATTTTTAACAACTAAAAGCAATATTTCAGAAAGGTTTCATGCTAACACTTCATCAATAAAGGAAATTATTTTATCTATAGCCTGATTTTGTTGTATGTCTGCAGGAATTTGAGCCATTCCATCGCCGGACTGATTGCCGTAATACCCGAATTGTGCATGATTTCCACCATTTATTACAAATTCAGTGAAATTATTTTTAACTAACCCTTTTGATTTGAAGTAATTATCCATGTTCAATACTTTATCTTCAGATCCGTAAATTGACAATACAGGCTTTTCAATTTGAGAACTTGGATAAGAAGCAAATAATATTAGGCCATCACTTGCATTTGTACTATTAATATATGATGAAGCCATAACGCCCCCCAGAGAATGACCTGAGAGGAAATAATGTTTATAAGAAGAATTTTTTATTATGTCATCAGCACTGTTTTGACCAAAAAACGCCAAATTAAAAGGCATGTGAAGTAAATAGCAATCAACGCCCTGACTTGATAGGTTTTTAAGTAACGGTGCATAGGAAGTATATTCCACTTTAGCACCAGGATAAAATATTAATGCAGATTCATTTCCAGGTCCGTCAAATAATAATCCTTTTGATATTTCAACAACAGATACATTACTGTCATTATTTAAGCTGTCAGTAGCTATCCTTTCAGCAGGATAATAATCAGTTACATAATATATGAAAAATAATGCTAAAACTGCTACAGCAATCAATATGGTGATTTTAACTTTTTTATTCATAAATATATTTAAAAAACAGCCAGTATTTAAAAAATATTATAAAAAAAGAATTTAGCAGGTATTAAACCTACTATTTTAATATATGGTCATTGCCTGTTTCTATTTTTTCAACAACTTTTTGACCTTCATTAGCTAAGTCGGTAAACAATACAATTGTTTCTTTCATTTGAGGAAGTGCCTGTTTCTTGTAATTGCTTACATCTTCAATTGCCTGAATTGCTTCTGCAAATGAGGTTTTTAAAACTTCAGGAGAAATCATAGCCTCAGCACTGTGTTTTTGTATTTCACTTCCTTGTTCTTTAAGCATGTGGGAAGTAGATTCAATTATATGTTCTGTTGTTGAATTTATAATGTTAATTTTATCCATGACGATTTTTTGATCATAAAGAGCACTTGCAACCATTACACCAGTTCTTAGGGCTGAAACAGTTACATTCTGTGCACGATTAACGCCTCTAATTAACTCTTTATTGTTTCTCCTAATTACATTAAGAGATACAATACCCTGCTGGTTTACTACAATCATCTGCTGCATATCCATAATTCTTTGCCTAAGCGGGAAGAGAATTTCCTCACGAACAAATACAATTTTTTCTTCGTCAACTCCTTCAATTTCAGCAGTTTGAATCTGTGATTCAATAGATTGATCCATTTGTTTTGCAAGTTCAATATCTGCAAGGAGTTTTTTTGTAACTTCCCTTAGATAATTTTCCTCATTTAAAAGAGTTGTATTGTCATTTTGAAGAATCTTACTGCTTTTATCAAGAGATGCGACAATATCGGAAATTGCAGTTTCTGCTTTTTCATACTTGGCAAAGTATTTTCTAACAGGATTCATTAAATTGCCCAGCACTCCTTTTTTTGCAAAATCCACTTTACTCGGATCCAAATCCTTGACCTGCCTATTTAACTCAAGTAAATTCTCACTAATACTGTCGGATTCCTTACCGCCTTTTGTTAAATCAACAAATCTAGTAGCCAACATTTCATTATGAGCTGCTGATCTTGACATTTCATTTAAACCGAATTCATCTAGCGGTTTTAAGATTTGTTCTCTTTCTTTAGGATTATTTAAATCAGTGCCAAATATTGCAACAGCATTATCCTGAGCTTGATTTTTAATATTTGAATCTTCCAATTTCTTTTCTTCTTCTTTTAAAGTTGTTTCAACATCTTGTTTTATTTCATCTACATTTAATGAAAATTCAGCCATAAAATCACCTTATCATAAACAGTCCTTTTTAAAATCAGTACAACCTAATTAAATAAATATATTAATTTTATAATTATTATATGTATGTATTAAAATTGTTATTAATCATTAAATTCTTTTTCAAGGATTATTGTTACAGGACCGTCATTTAACAGATTTACTTTCATATAAGCTCCAAATTCACCGGTTTCAACATCAATTTCCCGGCTGCATTTAGATGTGAAATAATCAAACAGACCGGTTGCAATATCCTGAGATAATGCCTTGTGAAATGAAGGTCTGTTTTTTTTAGTTGAAGCATATAACGTAAATTGAGGAACTAACAATAACTTTCCCCCAATATCCCTAACAGATTTATTCATACGTCCATTTTCATCAGGAAAGATTCTTAATTTTATAAGTTTTTGAGAAAGATAGTCCGCTTCTTTTTGAGTATCATTTTCCCCAAATCCAACAAGAACCATTAATCCTTTATCAATTTCGCCCACAATTTTTTTATCAACTTCAACGCTTGCGCTACTCACTCTTTGAACAACTAATTTCATTTATTCACCCTGTAAAATAGAAAAATATTGGACAGTTCCTAAGAACCATTATAAAAAATCAACTTGTTTTATAAATAGATTAGCTACTTAACTGTTTTTTTACTTCCTCAGTTGCTTCACGAACAGTTTCAGCCGCCTTAATAAAAGCATTTCTCTCAAATTCACTCATATGAATGGAAGCAATCAATGCAATTCCATTTTTAGATATGACAGCAGGAACACCTAATGATATGCCTTCAACACCTTCAACTTCACCATCCAAATAACAGCTAACAGTTAAAACTTTATGTGTGTCAGTTATAATGGTTGAAATCAGATTTGAGATTGCAAAAGCAGGCCCATATTCAGTTGCCCCTTTTTTTGAAATAATGGTATTTCCGGCATTTCTAAGCTGGTGAATCAGTGACCTGACATCTATCTCAACATATTCAACGAAATATTTTAATGGAATTCCTCCGATGGTTGTTGAACTTAAAAGGGGAACCATATTATTTCCATGTTCGCCAACAACCCTTGTGTGAACCTCGGAACTATTAATATTGATTTGTTTTGAGAAATAGTTTTTTAATCTAAGTGAATCCAAGTGATTTCCAATTCCAATAACTTTCATTTTATTGAAATTAGAGGCTTCAAGGGCAATTGTTGTCATAACATCAACAGGATTTGTAGCAACAAGAATAATGGAATCTGGAGCGTATTTAGCTATTTGCTTTGAATAATATTCAACGATTCTAGCATTTGGAAGAGCCAAATCAAGTCTGTCCATTCCCTTTTCACGATGAATTCCAGCAGCAATCAACACTACATTAGATCCCTTAATGTCATTAAAATCGGCTGATGGAATTAATTTACAGTCTATATCTCTTGCAGCTAATGCATCATACATATCATAAGTTTCGCCTTTAGCCTTGTCAAGACTTTCAGGCCTTGAAAACATAATAATTTCATCAACTGTATCTTCCCTTGCTAATGTGAATGCAACATTTTTACCAATTGTTCCAGTTGAGCCAATAATAGTTACCTTTACCATGCATAATAAATATGTTTTTATAATAAAAATATTTTACTAACCTTTTAAAAAATTAAAAATAATTTACCAAAATTTAATATTATTAAACAAAATTAATTTAATTAACGAAATTCTTCATAAAAATTGAATACTAACAATATTTATATATTAAAAACAAGTTAATTTATAACAAAAAGAGATTAAAACATAGATTCACTAAAAAAATTATCACCATAATAGAATAATCAGAATATGAACAAAACTATATTGCAAGGTGGCTAAAGAATATGCAAAAAATTATAAATGCACACTGTCATATTTATCCTGAAAAAATAGCAGATAAAGCAGTGGAGGGAATAAGAAAATTTTATGATTTGGACATGTCTCTAAACGGAAAGGTAAGTGATTTAATTAAAGACGGCAGTAAAGTTGGAGTTACCCATTATCTAATTCATTCTGTTGCAACAACACCAAAACAGGTCAAATCAATTAACGAATTTATTGCAGAAACTGTAAATTCACATTCAGATTTATTTACCGGTTTTGGAACATTACATCCGGATAGTGACGATATTCAAGGTGATTTTGATTATTTGATTGAACTGGGTCTTAAAGGAGTCAAATTGCATCCTGATTTTCAGCAGTTTCCAATGGACAGTCAGCGTGCATTTAAGATTGGAGAAGTCGTAAGTGAAGGTCAGGTACCTATGCTTGTTCATTGTGGAGACTTTAGATACAATTATTCCAATCCGGACCAATTGAAACCATTTTTAGAGAAGTTTCCAGACATAACATTTATTGGCGCTCATTTTGCAGGTTGGAGCATATGGAAAGAAGCTACTGAAAAATTAGCGGGAATTCCAAATTTATATGTTGATTTAAGCTCCAGCTTATATGATTTAAGCCCGCAAGCAGCCCTGGATTTAATTCATGCCTACGGTAGCGATAAAGTTTTATGGGGAACAGATTATCCAATGTGGGATTCAGTTAGTGAAATGGAATACTTCAACAAACTTGATTTAACCAAAAAAGAAAAGTCACAGATTCTATATGACAATGCCGCTAAAATACTGGGGTTAATTTAAAAAAAAGTAAAAGTAAAGAACTAGTCTTTATTAAATGCTTCAATTGCAGGAGGGGTCAATAGCTCATCTGCAATCATTTCACTTATTTCATCCCAGCTAAACCAACCGTATTCATCATGTTCTTCACTAATAGTTATTTTACCACTATTGGATGAGACTTTCATGATTAACTGAATTGATTTAACTTCTTCATTTGTTTTACAGGCAGTATAGTCATTTCTAACTACATTATATAACTCTTTAACATCAATTTTCAGACCTGTTTCTTCTAAAAATTCTCTCTTTAGAGCATCATCGAAAAATTCGGCTTTTTTTACTTTACCTCCAGGTATTTCCCATTTTTTTGCATCATGAGCAGAACGGGATCTGATTTTTAAAAGTAAAACCTTATTATTGAATTCACAAATTCCCCTTACAGTCAATCCCCATCGTGTATCCATAAAAATACCTCCAATAAAAAATAAAAGAGAAACAGATTCTCTTTTATTGTTTCATTGCTTTTTCAACTGCAACGGCAACTGCAACAGATGCTCCAACCATCGGATTATTGCCCATACCTATCAATCCCATCATTTCCACATGAGCAGGTACAGAAGATGATCCTGCAAATTGGGCATCGGAATGCATTCTCCCAAGAGTATCGGTCATACCATATGAGGCAGGACCTGCAGCCATATTATCAGGGTGTAATGTTCTACCTGTTCCTCCACCGGATGCAACAGAGAAATATTTCTTGTCCTGAAGGATACACTCTTTTTTATATGTTCCGGCAACCGGATGCTGGAAACGTGTTGGATTAGTTGAATTACCAGTAATTGACACATCGACACCTTCCAAATGCATAATGGCCACACCTTCACGCACATCATCAGCACCATAACATCTTACTTTTGCCCTTTCACCATCAGAATATGCTTTTTCTTTTACTACTTTTACTTCACCTGTGAAATAATCAAATTCTGTTTCCACATGAGTAAATCCGTTGATTCTGGAAATAATTAATGCTGCATCCTTTCCAAGACCATTTAAAATGACTCTTAAAGGTTTTTCACGTACCTCATTAGCTGAGTTTGCAATACCTATTGCGCCTTCAGCTGCTGCAAAACTTTCATGACCTGCAAGAAAAGCAAAACATTCGGATTCGTCACTTAAAAGCATTGATGCTAAGTTACCATGACCTAAACCAACCTGCCTGTCATCAGCAACACTTCCGGGAATACAAAATGCCTGCAATCCTTCACCAATAGCCTTTGCAGCATCACTAGCTTTAAGACATCCCTGTTTAATAGCTATTGCCGCTCCGAGGGTATATGCCCAACATGCATTTTCAAAACAAATAGGCTGAACCCCTTTTACGATTTCATGAGGGTCAAATCCCTTGTCAAGACAAATTTGTTTTGCTTCTTCGAGATTTTCAATTCCGTATTTTTCTAAAACTGGAGTGATTTGGTTGATTCTTCTTTCATAACTTTCAAATAAACTCATGTTCATTCACTCCTCGGGTCTATTTTTTTAACTGCATCATCAAATCTGCCGTATTGACCAGTTGCCTTTTCAATAGCTTCTAAGGGGTCAACACCATCTTTGATTTGATCCAACATAACACCAATATTGATATATTTATAACCAATAATCTCATTGTCACTGTCAAGGCCGATTTCTATTATATAACCTTCAGTCAATTCCAAATATCTCGGACCTTTTTCTTTAGTTGAGTAAATTGTTCCAACCTGGCTTCTGTGGCCTTTTCCCAGGTCTTCCAGTCCTGCACCAATTTGAAGGCCCCCTTCTGAAAATGCAGACTGTGTTCTTCCATAAACAATTTGTAAGAATAATTCACGCATTGCAGTGTTGATGGCATCACAAACAAGATCGGTGTTTAATGCTTCAAGTATGGTTTTTCCAACCAATATTTCACCAGCCATTGCAGCTGAATGAGTCATACCGGAACAACCTAATGTTTCAACCAATGCTTCTTCTATAATTCCCTCTTTAACATTTAAAGTTAATTTACAGCATCCTTGTTGCGGCGCACACCACCCGATACCATGAGTAAAACCTGAAATATCACCTATTTCTTTTGCTTTAACCCATTTACCCTCTTCAGGAATTGGCGCAGGGTCATGATTTGCACCTTTGCGAACAAGACACATATTTTCAATTTCTGTTGAATAAATCATCTTTTTTCACCAAGCTATTTACTGGTTTAATATATCTGTTTTTTAATTAATGTATTTTATGAAAAATCAAGTAAAATGATTTAAGTAATATGAAAATCATACTATCAATTGGTGTATATATATGGATTTTATACTTGTATTAGCTAAAATTCAACCTAAAGAAGGATGCCGCGACAGTATCATAGAACTGTCTGAAGAATTGGTTTATGAATCTTTACTTGAGGAAGGTAATATTGATTATCAATTATTAAAATCCAGTAAGGATGATGCATTAACATTTGTTGAAAAATGGGAATCAAAAGAATATCTCAGAAAACATATGGCTTCACCGCATTTCTTAAACTTCAATTCTGATTCTGAAGAATTTATAAAAAGCAGTGATATCCAAATTATTGAAGCTACCAAAACCGAATTCTAATCTATTTTTATGATATCAAAATCATTGCTTTAATTTTTATTTATTTTAACTATTTAAAAAGAGATAATAAACATTAAATGATTAATTAACTGTAATGCAGTCATTAGGACAAATTGCCATACATACTTTACAACTTTTACAAACCTGAGAATCACGCACCACAATTACATCCCCGTCAAGTATAAAAACATTATTCGGACATGCAATGCCGCATTTTTCACATCCATCGCAATCAACAGTATTGACATCAATGTGACATTCAGCAATATCCTCTTTTTTACAGTCCTTTTTATCCCCTTTAAGAAATGATATTAAACCCATACAATATTATTTATCAAAAAGAGTAATTAAAATTTATCTAAAAAAGGATAAGTTAGTTAAAAAAACCAACTTCAAAATATAAATGTTTTAGAATTTTAAACCAAGTTCATAAGCTTCTTTTAATTTGTCAGGCTGTTCATCAGCAACGATGCCTGCCGGACCTGCACTGCCTGCATCAACATGGCCGATTACATCATAACCCATGAATCCGAATGGAGAAGCTTTAGTAAGTTCGATGTAAGTATCGTATGTGTGTTCAGGCTGATTTTCAGTAAATATTAATGCTGCTTTTCCAGACAAGCTTTTATCAGGATTTTGACCAATGCCGTAGAAGCGGTCAATGATTAATTTACCCTGTGCACTCATCTGACCATAATAAATAGGAGTTGCAAATATTACTCCGTCAGCTTCAATCATTTCATCTAAAATCTTGTTTCCGTCATCGTCACGGACACATTCAGGATTTTCAGCACAGTACATACATGCCTTACATGGTGCAATCTCTTCTTTTTCAAGGTAATATTTGGTTACTTCCCCGCCATTTTCTTCAATGCCTTTAATCATTTCATCCATTAAAACATCACAGTTTCCGCCTTTACGAGGACTTGCTTGAAGTGCTACAATTTTCATTTAGTTATTCCTCCAAAAATTTTTATTATTATTAATAATTGAATCTAATTTTAAAATTTAAATTCCAACATTAACTAAGAATTAATGCTTAGAGGTGCATATAATTTCTCCATTATAAAATCACCAATTTATATTTATTTAATTTAAAGTATTTAAAACTGATAATAATTTATTTAAAAAAGTTTCAATAAATGATTACCTATGAAATTATCAAAATCAAAAGTTAACACCTATCTTAAATGTCCCCTTGAGTTTAAATTTCAATATATAGATGAGATTGATGTTCCTCAGAATAAGTTCATGGCGCTTGGAAGCGATGTTCATTTGGTAGCTGAGAGGTTTGCTGAGAAATTCGGCGATGATTTGGCTGAAGTTAATATTGAAAATGAACTTTTAAAAATAGCTCATGAGGAAGACATTGGATATGATTTAACTGAACATCTTGATAATTTAGGTTCTTTTTTTAATAAAGCGTTTGTTGAAAATGACTTTAAACTATATTCACAGGAGGAATATCTCTTTGATGAAAAAAATCGCTTTTCAGGAATCTGTGATATTATTCTAGAAGATGAAAACGGAGAATTAATCGTAATTGATTATAAAACTTCAAAATCAAGTTCTTTTTCAAAATATCGTCGTGAACTTTGCTATTATAAACTGCTTGTTGAAAATGTTTACGGAAAAAATGTTTCACGTGTAGGAATATTTTTTACTAAAAACGGCCGTTTGAGATTACTTAAAGTATGTAATGAAGACAACAAGCGCAAGTATTTAAATGATAGTGAAATTCAAAATGCTATAGACACACTTCATGAAGTTAGAAATGAAATAAACAGCGGAAATTTCACTGCAAAAAGACAATTTTTATGCAAATACTGCACATATAAACATCTTTGTGACGAATATTGAAAAAAATAGGAAGTTAAGAGGATTAACCCTCAACTTCATCAAAGTCTACCTTTTCACCTAAAATTCTAAGTCCAATAATTGTTACAATTACACCAATCGGGATACAAATGTACCATGGAACTCCTAAACCTGCAGGAATGTAACCTAAGAAAACAGTAATAACAGCAATAAAGATTGAATAGTAAATTTGTGTTTGAACGTGATCAATGTGGTTACAACTAGATCCCATAGACGAAAGAATTGTTGTATCTGAAATCGGAGAACAATGGTCACCAAAAATAGCACCAGTCAATACTGCACTTGTAGAAACAATAGTGAATCCCATATCACCGGTACTTACTGCCCAGGCCAATGGAATAGCCAAAGGCATTAAGATACTCATTGTACCGTATGCAGTACCTGTTGCAAATGAAATTAAAGCGCCTAAAATAAAGATTAATGCAGGTACAATAAATTGAGGCAAGGTATTCTTTAAAACACCTACTAAATAAGAAGCAGTTCCAACCTCACCAATTACTCCTCCTAAAGACCAAGCGAGAAGTAAGATTACACCGGTAATAACAATGGTTTTCATACCTCCAATCCATTCAGATACAGCATCTTCAAGACTGAGTATTCTCTCACCAACAGCCATTACAATAGCTACTATAGAAGCAAGAAGTGCGGCTTGGAAAAGAGCAACAGACGCATCGGATTGTGATAATGCAGTAAAAATACCATTAAATGATAAAGGAGCAGTGTTCATAAGTGCAATAAGAGCCTGATCTTCTCCACCGAGAATAGCAGTGTATCCACTCCAATAGAATGCAATAAGAGCACCAATAATCAGTGTACCAATAGGAATAATTGCATTCCAAATTGATAATTTGATTCCTTCAACCGGTTTGATTTCATCAAAACCCGGAGCACTAGGAACAATGATTTCTTCATCTTTTTTCCTTTTACGTGCGGCTTGTTCAGCTTTTTTCATCGGACCAAATTCATATAATGTTATTGCAGAAATAACTATGAAAAGTAAAATGAAAATATTGTAAAACCTATATGGAATGGTCTGTAAAAATATACCGAAACCAGTAACATTAGTTACGCCGATAGACTGGAATCCTGCAGCGATTAAACTGACTTCCAAACCAATCCAAGTAGAAATAATAGCAATACCTGCAACCGGAGCAGCAGTTGCGTCTACAACAAATGCTAATTTTTCCCTAGATACTTTAAGTTTATCCATAACTGGCCTCATAATAGGGCCAACAATCAAAGAGTTTGCATAATCGTCAAAAAATACACATAATCCTAAAAACCAAGTGACTAATTGAGCTTTTCTTGGAGTATCAGCTTTCTTAGCAAATGTATCTGCCAGAGCTTTTGCCCCACCCATTTTTGTTACTAATTGGATAATACCTCCAATAAGCAAACATTGAAGAATAATACCGGCATTCCAAGGATCCGCCATACAAGAAATTACTTGAGAACCTAATTGCAGAAATGCATTAATTGCAGTGGAAATAATATTTAAATCATTTACACATAACATGAACTCTCCAACAAATACCCCCATAAATAATGACAATACGGTTTCCTTTGTAATAAATGCTAAACCAATAGCTACAAGAGGCGGCAATATTGTTAAAATACCGAAGCGAATGGCATTATCACCATCGGCAGGTGCTTGGGAAATAAATAAGGATAAGACAAAAAAAGCTATAATCGATACAGCTGCAACCAAACCCAATTTCATATTATTATTAATATTCATAAAAAACACCATTTTCCTATAATATTCCATTAAAGATTTTTAATATAATTTAAAATCTATTTTGTATTAATAAGATAGATTTTAATGTGAAATAATTAAAATTATCTTATTATGTACAAAGTTATATTGTTTTTAATAATATAAAAAGATTTATTATATAAACTGATAGATATTAAAGAAAATTATACCTTAAAGATGGAAATTAAGAAGAAATAGTTATATTAAATTCAAATTTATTATTACTTTTTTCAAAAATATAAATGATTTTTTGTTTAATTTACATAATTTTAATATTTGCTTTTGATAATCCTCTTCCTTAAATAAAAATAAATCTTTAAATCATATTTTCATGAAATATATTATCATAAGATAAAGGGATTTTTAAAATGAATATTTTAGTTATAGGTTCTGGAGCTGTGGGAATTGGACTTGCCGCATCCATATTATCACAAAAAGCCAATGTCTCTATTTATGCAAGGGGCGAAACTGCAAAAAAAATTCGTGAAGACGGAATTAAAAGAATAGGATTATTCAAACATTATGCATTTTCAAAGGACGACATTACTGTATATGACAATTATTCAAAAATTCCAAAAAATACGTTCGATTATGTGTTCATCACATCAAAAACCACATCCAATGAAGATATTTCACAAAAACTAAATGAAAACAAAGAAATCTTAAAGGAAAACTTTAAAATCATAATATTCCAGAACGGATTTGGAAATGATGAATACTATTTAAGATACTTTGATAAAAAAAATGTATTCAGCGCACGTGTAATTACAGGATTTAGACGGCCTGAAAGAAATATCAGTGAAATTACCGTTTATACAGAACCCATTTTAATCGGATCACTTCAAAAAGAAAATCCAAAACAACTTCAAATAATAGCCGATATGATAACTTCATCAGGGATTAAATGTGAACTTACAAATGACATAGACAAATATTTATGGGCAAAAATGCTTTATAATTGCACATTAAATCCGCTGGGCGCCATTTTAAATGTGAATTATGGAAAACTTACAGAAAATGATTATACAATTGAACTAATGAACAAAATCATAACTGAAATATTTAATGTAATAAAAGCCTCCGGTTATTCGACCCTTTGGAATGAACCGGAAGAATATCGGGATATATTCTACTCAAAACTTGTGCCCGACACATATAACCATTTTTCATCAACCCATCAAGATATTCAAAAGAAAATAAAAACAGAAATCGATTCTTTAACTGGAAAAGTCATTGAACTTGGTGAGGAAAACAATGTTGATGTAAGTACAAATAAAATTATCTATAACCTAATTAAAGCTATTGAAAGTGAATTTTGAACCTTAACCTTTATATAGGTTGAAAATAAAAATAATTATTGTTCATATTGTTATATACTATTTTTTTATAATATGAACAATGGTGATGGTTGAAATGAGCATTCGTTTGTATTCCTTTAGTGGTGTTTAGGAAGAGAATGTTCATTTGTTTTAAAAAAATACTTATTTTAAAGATTATGACATTATGGTGATATTATGAGCGAAATTAAAGCATTAATAGAAAAATTTATTGAAATTGACGATGATTTAAGTGAAAAAATAGAAAAATATCTCGAAACTTCAGAAGACATCGATGAACAATTTGAAAAAGAAAATGAAGCACAGATTGATGAATTAAATGAACTTTACCATGAAATTGAGCATGGAGTGCATAATGAAGAGTTCTTTATTGTTTACAACATGAATAATGAAGAAAAAGAGATTGTTGCTTTGATAATCTCTGAAGAGGAAGATGAAGGTGAAGAATTTGTAATTCCAATCTTTACCGATGAAAAAGAAGCAGATATTGCTATTGAAGAATTTAAAAACCAATTCGGAGATATTGAGTTTGAACTTGAGAAAAAAATAGGCAGCGAAATTGTAGCAGACCACACTGAAGACGAAGAATTCATTGGTGTTGCAGTCAACGCTCCACAATGGGACTTTGTAATTGCAAGTGAAGATGTCCACGATTGCTGTGAATAAATATGAATCCAAAAGATTATGAAGATTATCAAAAACACAATGTTAAAGCTTCAAAAAGTCAATTAAAAGAGTATATTCAGATATATGCAGATATGGCTAAAAAACTCAAGAGCGAAGATTCTCTTGAGCTTGAAGCCGTAAAGGGAAATATCAGAGAAACTTATCCTAATGAAATCTATTTTACATTAGTTGATGAAGTTGAAAAACCTGTGAAATTAACTTTAACAGAATCAAGCAAAGAATATATTATTCCCCTTTTTACAGATATTCGCGAATATGCAATCGGAAGTGCAAAAATCTCCAAATTATTCTTAGATAAGCTGGAAATGAAAGTCCTGTCTGCAAAAGACATATCAAAAATAGCCGAGGAAGATGAATATTTCCATGGTTTTGTAATCAATCCCCATTCACAAAACTTTAATATGGATAGGGACGGAAGCTTTTAGGTGTTAAAATGAATTTTATTTGTCCTGCAATCGGTGAAGATTATAAGAAAGATTTTCTTGTCACTGGAAGTATTGATGATTTTAAAATAATAGTATTTTCAAATATGGACCAATATGAAAAAGGTTTTAAGTATTTGAAACTAACCGAACACAAGCCATGTGAAGTTTCAAAGGAACTTTTTACAGAACTTTCAAAAAATGATGATGCTTTCTCAGGAATTATTGTAGACATACACAGTGAAAATAAAATTATTACAAAAAAAGAGTTGCTGGAAGAATTATTCTAATTCTTCTTCCGATTCATCTGTTTCTTCTACAATATCATTATTATAATATTTATATCTATAAGACATTTTAAAACCCTCAATAACCTCACGTTTAGGTCTTCTTTTACGTTTTATGTTGGGTCCATTCATGTCTTTAAATTCTTTTTGATGAACTTTATTATAATTCTTATTTTCACGATAATAAATTGTATTTTTATGGCGGTTATGTGGTGCTTTGTACATTTTTTTTCTAAGTAAACGCCGACCACTAGTTACACGTCTTAACACAAAAATCACTTATCTGTTTCTATTTAAATTTTTTGTTGCAGATTTGTCTAAAGTAGCTTGAATTTCATCAATTCTTTCAACAACAACTTTAATTGCCTGTTCTCCTTGACGAGTAGGATTAATACCTTGCTCAACAAGTAATGCATCCCTAATATCTCTTAATCTATCAATTGAATCAATTTTCATTATTGTACTATAAAACATAGAGTTTCCTCCAATTCTATAATATAACTTTAGATTACCTAATAAAAATATTTTTATGTTTAACAATATAACTATAATTATGTTCACCAATCAACAAATTATCTATTTAGCAGGAGGATGTTTCTGGGGTGTTGAAGCATTCATATCCAGATTAAAAGGAGTAAATCAAACCGAAGTCGGATATGCTAACGGTAATGATTTAACACCAACATATGAGAAGGTTTGCAGCGGCAAAACAGGCCATGCAGAAACTGTTAAAGTAACATACAATCCAGAAATAATCTCATTAGAGGAAATACTGGAAAATTTTTATAAAATAATTGACCCTTACAGTAAAAATCGCCAGGGGCCTGATGTTGGAACTCAATACAGATCAGGCATCTATTGGCAGGAAAATTCCCAAAAGGAGACTGTATTAAATTTCTTAAAAGAAAAACAAAAAGATGCCGCAAAAGAAATAGCTATTGAAGCCTCACCAATAAAATGCTTCTATACAGCTGAAAATTATCATCAAAAATATCTTGAAAAAAATCCCAACGGCTATTGTCATGTTGATTTAAATTTAATAGATGATGAAGAATTCGACCACTTAACCAAAGAGGAGTACGAAATAACACAACTTGGCATGACAGAACCACCATTTAGCGGAAAATATGATGATTTTTTTGAAGATGGTGTATATGTGGATGTTGTAAATGGTGAAGTTCTATTTTCTTCAGAAGACAAATTCGATTCAGGATGCGGCTGGCCTGCATTTTCAAAACCAGTATCCGATGATGTGATTATAAAAAACAGAGATTTTTCCCATGGCGCAACTCGTATAGAAGTTAGAAGTGCAAAATCCAATTCTCATTTGGGCCACCTGTTTTATGATGGGCCAGGAGGATCTCCAAGATTCTGTATAAACTCAGCTGCACTTAAATTCATACCAAAAAAATAATCAATCAAAATTAAATACTAACTGAAAAACAGATTATTTTAAAAAAATAAGAATAAATCCCAATTTCTTAGGATACACTATAAAAACTGTAAGAGTAAGTTATTATCAACCTACTCCTTAATAAACTCGTTTTGGATATCTTCAACAATCTCAATAAATCTTTTTGAAACCACATCATCAGGATTAATTGTTGAAATAGATCCTTCTTTATTTGGTGCATCAGAAACATTTTCTTCAATCGGCAAATCGCCTAAATAAGTAATTTCCATTTCTTCTGCAAATTTCTTACCGTTGCCTTCACCGAATATGTTGAGTTTTTCTCCGCAATGTGGGCAAACGTAATAAGCCATATTTTCAATAAGACCTATCTTTTTAATGTTCATCATTTCAACCATTTTTACACATTTTAAAACATCTTCCTGAGATACGATATTAGGGGTGGTTACCATAATAACTGCATCTGCATCAGGAATAGTCTGTAAAACTGTCAATGGCTCATCACCGGTTCCGGGAGGGTTATCAATAATTAAATAATCAAGTGATCCCCAGTGGGCATCAGAAATTAACTGTTTTATGGCACCGGTTTTTTGAGGACCTCTCCAAATAATAGGCCTATCAATACTGTCTAGTAAAAATGCCATAGACATTACCTTAAGACCGCTAGGAGCTTCTACAGGAAACATTGCATGTTTATATTCCTCTTTTTTAGATTCGATAAATGCTAATTTTTCCTCATCATCTTCAAAATTCTGATTTTCAAGTCCTTCTTCAGTAACTTCTTTAAATACATTAAACTGATATTCATTAAAAGATTCGCCGTATAATTCAATACCTAACATTTTAGGGACGTTAGGACCGTGTATATCAGCATCCAAAATACCTGTTTTATAACCTAATTTCTGTAAGGTTTCAGCAATGTTTGCTGCTACGGTAGATTTTCCAACTCCACCTTTACCGCTCATAACAACAATTTTATGCTTGATTTGTCCTAAATTTTTAGCAAGTCTTAACTCTTGCTCTATCATCTGTCTTTGCTGTTCAGGTGTCATCTGACCTCCGTGACCATGATGACCGTGTCCATGTTCTGCCATTTTATCATCTCCAAAATAAATTTATTTAAGTGAATTTTTTACTTACTTCTTCAACAGCAAGTATTAATGGGTCTGTAACCATTGAAACTGGTGGTGCATAAGCAAATTCCATATTGCTTAAATCAAAACAGGTTAAACCTTCAGTAATTGCCAAGGTCATTGTATCAATTCTTTCGGCCACTCTTTCTTCTGCTATGATTTGACAACCTATAATAGTTCCATTACCGTCACATATAACCTTAATATCCATTGGCTTAGCATTCGGATAATAACGGGCTCTTGTAAGTGCCTGTACCTTTTGCACTACAGGCCTGATTCTATTTTGCTGTGCAAAGCTAGTTGTATATCCTACTGCACCAAATTCCAGTTTGCCCACTTTAGAAACCATAGAGTTTAAAACAGGATTGAATTTGGATTTTTTACCGCAGATTGTACGTGCCAATGTTTTAGATTCGCGAACCGCAGTTGTACCTAACTGTGAAATAGTATTTGAACCTAAGATTAAATCTTTAGATTCGACACAGTCTCCAACAGCATATACATCTTCAACTGAAGTTTCCATCCTATCATTTACAAGAATTGCCCATCTTCCAATTTCACATCCTGCCATTTCAGCTAAATCCAATTCAGCTCTAACACCGGTAGCCATAATGACCATATCTGCATCGTAGATGTCTTCATCACCGAAACATGCCTTTTCGACTTTTCCATTTCCAATTAATTTAGTAATAGGTTTTCCTAAAACTACTTGAATACCTTCCATTTCAAGGTATTCCACTAAAATATCAGACATGTCCTTATCAAGAGATCTTGGAACAATTTGAGGCAGCATCTCACTTAAAATAACATTTAATCCACGTTTTTTAAGAGCGAATGCAATTTCGATTCCGATTAAACCTGCACCGGTGACAATTGCACTTTTAGCATCTTTCATTGCTTCCTGAACTCTAATACCGTCATCGATGTTGCGTATTCTAAATACACCGTCCAACTCAACACCCTGCATTGGAGGAATAAAAGGATTTCCGCCAGTTGCAAGAACCAATTTATCATAATCAATAACTATTTCCTTACCATCTTTTTGATAGGTAACAGTTTTTTTATCAGAATCAACAGCAGTTACCTCTGCCTCAATAATAACATCAATGTTTTTATTTTTATAATCTTCAGGAGTTTTCATTACAATATCATCAAAGGATTCGATTGTACCGGACAATACATAAGGAATGGCACATGGAGAATATGCAACCTTATTATCTCTTGTGAGAACAGTAATTTCAATGTCTTCACTTAATTTACGAATATTTGAAGCCGTAGAAATTCCACCAGCTCCTCCACCTACAATAACAACTTTCATTTTAACATAACCACATATGATTTATACAATATAATATATATTAAAAAATAATATAAAAAGATTAAGGTTTTAAAATGAAAGAAATCGAATTTGATTTGGATGGAAATCCCTTTATTAATTTTTTATCTGCCCGTTATGCAATGAATGCCAGAATCAATGTGGAAAAATTATGGAATTGGTGTCATGAAAACAATAAATCATTTTTTATAATGAGTCTTGGTTGCTTAATGAATTCCGTTAATTCAGTTAGTGAACTTAAAAGAAGAATAATTAATGAAAAAGCAATTGAATATGACTATCTTGACGGAGTATGTCCAATAATGGGTGAAAACAATTCTAGTTATCATGAAATGAGAGTCAAAACGCCACAAGAATTCAGTGATATTATAAAATGGCATGATTATGTAAAAGACCTCTCAAAAGATATTTTAAATGGTAAAAAGGAAGGATTTACAGTTGAGATGGAAAAGAGGGATTTGGAAAATATTGCAAACTTCTCATGTATCCCCTGGGTTGATTTCGATATGGTTACTACCTGTACTGTTGAAGGACAGGCCATTCAACCGTTGATTACATGGGGAAAAGTAAATGAAAATTATGAGATGAGCATTTCAATTACAGTCAGCCATATTTTTGTCCATGGCAGAGAATTAGGATATTTTTATGAAAATGCTCAAAAGGAATTTGATAAATTTTAATCAAACCTATTTAAAATCAATTTCATTAATAATTTTTTGCAAATATTTCTTTTTAAGGACAAATTCACGCTTATTAGCCAGTTTGTCTGAATTTGGTTGGGAAACTTTATCATTTAATCTTGAAGCGCCTAAATAGCAAGTGTCTCCTTCTCTTAATTTATGGGCTTCACCATTATCAATAGCTTTTTTAATAAATATGTAATCATTAAACAAAACATCAAAATCATTGCTTAGATAGTATAGTTCCAAATCAGTGATGATGTCATTGTTATGCCAGACAATCAGAATGGCTTCGTGTTTAAACAAATCAGAAAATGAGATTAAATTAAAATAATCAATAACTCCAAGTTTAAATTTGACTGCAGGATATTTTCTGCCGCAGAGTTTTGTGGAATATCCAATAGCCGCAACAAAAAAATTAGAAGATTCATTAAAAGAGACATCATTAATATTCTTATCCAATAATGTCTCAAATGAATCCATGTTGATCAGCTATTCTTTATCCAAAGCCGGAATTCCTGTAATTCTCAAACCACCATAATGGGATCTGTATTTGATGTTTAATCCTATTAACAATGGGGTGATTTTCTCAATTATGCGTGCTTTTTCTAAAATACCGCAATCAATAGTTTTTATACCTGGTATCTTATCAATGATTTCTGCTGCGATTTCTTTAGATTCCTTGTCATCACCTGCAATTAAACAATCACAGTCAATGTCTTCTGGAATGTTTGAAAGGTGTGAGTTTGAAATGTTACAGAATGCGCAGATTACCTTCGCACCAGTGCCTTCAAGAATTGAAGCAGTTCTCTCAGCAGCAGAACCTTCCATTAGATCAATGAATCTAAACGGTTTTCCGCCGATTGCTGTTTCAAGAGGTACTGTTGCATCCATAACAATCTTGTCTTTACAGAATTCTTTGATTCCCTCTACTGTTGGCTTTTGAGCTGCTAGCGGTACAGTGATTATTAATACGTCCCCTTCTTTTGCTGCATCTTCATTTGCCATACCTTTCATATTTAAGTCATAATCTGCTAATTCTTCCTTAGCTTTTGCGACAACATCTAATGCTTTGTCTTCTTTTCTAGAACCTACAATAACTTCAACACCAGCGATAGCTAATCTTTCTGCAATTCCAAGTCCTTGAGGTCCTGTTCCTCCAATAATACTTACAATCATATTATCACCTATCTTTTATCATACAGCAAACCACCAACAAATATCAAATATTCCGGTAATTTACCATCATGAGCATAAAGAATTTTATATCCAAACAAATCTTCAATAGTTCTATCTATATCCGCACCAAGTCCTTCTATAGCATATCTCATTTTAACAGGCATTTTACAAGGCATTTCAAAATCTCTTGTACATCTCATACATAAATTACATTTCCCAATGTATAATCCTAAAGAGTCTTCATTTTCAAGCATGTAGATTTCATTCATAAATCTGCCTTTAATACGTTCAAACCTTTTTAAAATAGCTTCCAATTCTCTTTCTTCAAAAGTATGATCCAATTCCTCTTTTGAAAAATCAATTTTAAAAGCAATAATCTTAAGTTTATTATATGAGTTCCACAACTCGTCTACATCAAAATCAAATGGAGGATAATTCCAGTTATATCCCAAGAGTTCCTGTTCTTCTATACAGAGTTTTGAAAACTTTTCAAAATCAACATATTCCTCATAATACTCTTGAACATCAACATCAGCAGTGAGTTTAGTTATCTCAGACATAATTACTATTATATAAAAATGACATTATAAAACTTTCTAAGTAAATTTAATTAATTCTAATCTTTGTTCAGATAAAAAATGATGACAACAGACTTATTCAGTATGAATCTCTGTTATTTCCAACAACATATAATGTCAAATATATTAAACCTTTTAGAAAAAATATAAAAAAAGTATACGGATAAAACTCTGTATCATAAACCTGAGACCACAGGGAAAAATCTGAAACAAATACATTCAAATATATTATAAAGAAGTTAGTGGTAATGAATGGCAAAACCAATTTATTAATTGCCTTCACCTTACGATGTGCTGTCCGGGATTTATAAAATCATCTAAAAATTCTAAAAATTCATCATTATTAATCTCATCAATACTGATAAACTCAAATGTATTGATTATATTGTTTTTAAGGTTTTTTCCAACTTTTATTAGACCAATATGCTCCCGGGTAAAGATATATTCTACCAAACTTAAAGCATTATTAAAATCCCTTTTTTGCGTGTGGACTAAAAAGTCATTTTGAATATAGCAGTTTTCACGACCATATTTTTCTGCAAAGTTTTCACAGGCCTTATTAAAGAAAACTTTGGGACCTATGTTTATTTTAATATCATTGAGATTTGATGAAGCCATTTCAAGTAAAATTACACAATCGGATACTTCATCACTCCAATAATCTGCTTTAAAAACATTAAACTCATCCTCATTTAATTTGCGGGCAAGAGCTTCGGTTGTTTTTCTAAGCTGAGGATGCAGAGTATCAAGAGGAATATCGGGAATATTAAACTTGATAGCTATAACATCACTATTTCTTAATTCAAGTTCATTAATAATATCATTTTTATTTAAATTTCTATTCAATGGATAAAAATAATCTTTTTTATTATCTGAAAATAAATAATTACGGGCTGATTGAATAAATTCTGCCAGTTTGTCCAATCTTAAAGCAGCTCCCACATTTCTATTCCTGTCAGTTGGATCAATCACTATCAACGGGTCATTGAAATTTTTTGATGTGTCATAACTTTCCAAATCAATGCTATGACCATATTGCCAATGGATAGCTTTTTTTAGAGTGTTTTCAAAAGTGCCATAATTAATAATTAATAATTCACATAAATAACCAGCAAATCCTCCGGTTTTAAATTCAGAACCATATACTCCAGTCATTGCCATGAACCGTTTGAGGAGTAAAACTTCATTTTCCTGATTTTTGCCTAAATTTGCTTTTACATAACGTGTATGTAAAATTGTCCTATCCACTGCAGATTTAATCTGGCTTCCGTTATCAATTGCATAGCAAGGTACTATATCCACTTCATATCCATTAATGTGGGCAGTAACATAAGGATGTGATGCAAAATGATGTTCTGGAGTGCTATTGAAGTTTTCACAACATTTATGGGCCAAATCAAGACCCATTTTTTTTAAATAATATTTATCAGTTTCAAGGGGAAAAGCAATGAAAATGTCTATGTCAGATTTTCCTTTAAGCGCTGTGTTTTTTGCAACCGAACCTACCAGATTTACCTTAGCATTTAAATTATCATCGTCACACAGGTTCTGTAAAAAATCAATAATTTCAGATGAAACTTCACCAATCTGGTTTGTTTCATCTATTGTAGGTTTTATATCTTTTAAAATTAAATTATAATCCATGAAATCACAATTCAAATACTGTTAAATCTTCATATATTGGTCCGGAAGGTTTTAGAGTGGATTTTTTTAATGAAATACTGTTAACTGTCATCTCACCGATTTCAAAGTCACTATACTCTTCAATGGTTGATTTGACTTGATTCTTATTTTTAGCTGATTTCATGCGTCCAATGGTTAAATGAGTTGAAAATTTTTTGTCACTATCAAAACCTAATTTAACAAATTCCTTATCAAGCCTATCATGCAATTCTTTTATTAGGAAATCCTCATCAATTCCAACCCAAATCACTTTAATATGATTGTTATTTGGAAAAGCTCCGCAACCTTTAATTTTAATGTTGAAAGGTTTGAATTCAGACATGACCTTAGCTATTCTATTTTCCAATAATTCCAAACCGTTAGTGTCTATTTCCCCAAAGAATTTCAAGGTTAAATGAAGGTTTGTTAATTCGACATAATTAATTCTGGTATCAATTTTTTTAAATTCTTTAATTAATTTGTTAATTTTTGGTTTTAAATCATCTTCCAAGTCTATAGCTAAAAATGCCCGTACCTGCGACATATTACAACCTCACTGTTCGATAATTGTTTCATCAATAGCTATTCCAAAGTGACGCGCGTTAGTTTCAATATATACTTTAACTTTATCGCCCTCTTTTACATCAGCTACTGATAGAGGATTATTATTTTCATCAACTATCCTGATAGTTTCTGCATTTTGCAGAAGTGTCCTGATAGTTTGGCCTTCATATTCAGCCTCAATTAGCATTAAAGGTCTTCTCTCAATTTTACTTCTTCCAACATATGCAGTTCTAGTCTCACCTTCGCTGTTAACGATTAGCACTTCATCACCGGCAACCAATTCTGACAGATATCTTGTTTTGTTTCCAGGAACCATCACATATGCCTGAACCGGTCCTGCATTTACTCTAAACGGCCTTGAAGCTACATATTCACTTTCAAGTGATTCAGAATGTATTAAAAACATGAATTTTGAATAAGAACCAACTAACATTCCTTCTCCAGGCTTCATCATGTCAGTAGTATCGATACATACTCTATCACCTGAACCGAGAGATTTTACTTTAGTTATGGTGGCTATTTGCAATTCATATTTTTCTTGTGATGCTTCAACAACATTTTGTGCTATTTTTTTGATTGTGTTAAAGTCATTTGCTTCAAATATTATACCGTCAGTTCCATGCTCCAATGTTTCAAGAGCAACACGGGCACTATCCAAATCACGAACTGCCGCAATAATTTCCACGTCTGATTTCTGCAAATCAGCAATAATATTTTCAAGAGGAATTATTGTCCAGTCAGTTGCAACAAGTATAATATAATCTACAATCGAACCTAATTTAACAGCCAATTGTTCATGAGCTTTATCAGTGATTTTTATAAATGCACAAACTGTTTTTCCTTCGCTTTTTGCTTTTTTTGCATTGGCAATGTCAATAGAATCTTTAAAATCCTCATTTAATTCAACAAAGCCATCTCCTTCACTATTAATGCCTACCAAAAAGATATCTGCATCATCAGTATTTGCAATAATTTTTACATTTCCAAGTTTTCTGATTTGTTCAATGTCATCCAAATCCAAAACATAGTTAATGCCTGATTCCAACGCAGTGGTAATCATTTCTTTTTTGGTTTCCCATAATTCATCAGGAGTGCTTATCCAAGCGAACTTCTCTTGCATTCAACCACCTATTTTAAGAAATCCAAAGCTTCTTCTACATCCAGATCATGGTGAACAACTTCAGATATGGCTCTTGTAATTTTACCTGGATTTTCAGCCTGGAACAAATTACGTCCAAATGCAACACCTGCTCCTCCAACTTCAAGAGAATCCTTAACCATCTGCAATAACTCCTCATCAGTATCAACTTTAGGGCCGCCAGCAATAACAACAGGCACAATAGCTCCTTCAACAACTTCCCTAAATGAATCAGGATCCCCAGTATAATTAGTTTTTACAATGTCCACTCCAAGTTCAGAACCTACACGTGCAGCGTGTTTTACAAATTCCACATCATGTTCATTTTCTACTTTCTGTCCTCTAGGATACATCATTGCAAGAAGAGGCATACCCCAGTAGTCACATGTTTCAGCAACTTCACCTAATTCCTGCAGCATTTGACTTTCTGTTTCACTTCCGAGGTTTACATGGATTGACACTGCATCGGCTCCAAGCTGAATAGCTTTTTCAACACTAGTTACAGTTACCTTATCATTTGGGTCAGGTGCAAGAGAAGTACTTGCTGACAAATGTACAATCAGCCCAATATCGCAACCGTAACCACGGTGTCCCTGCTGTACAATACCTTTGTGCATCAATATTGCATCTGCTCCTCCTTTAGAGATTTCATCAACAGTTTCGTCCATGTTTATTATGCCTGGAATCGGACCGTTTGATACTCCGTGATCCATTGGAGCAATTACAGTCCTTCCGGTGTTTCTGTTTATGATTCTTTCTAAACGAATCTTTTTACCTATCATTTTTTTAACCTCATTAACTATGAATAATATATCTCTTGATTAAAGTATATAATTTTAATTATAGAAAAAAAGTCCATTTAAACAATGGTTTTTATTAAAATTAAAATTGAATTCAAAGGTTCTGCTTACTTTTAAGTGATGGTGTCCACAATTCAAATTCTTTGATTTGCGGAGGAATTCCGGAATCGTGGTATGAATCAAGATAACCTTCGCAGGATTTATATTTTTCACCGCTGCCGTCGGCAGAATTGTAAAATTCTAAAATTCCCCTGTTTCTGATTATGGTGTGCTTTGGTTTGAATGTAGAGGACCATATGTAAAAAACCTTAAAAACTGTATCCGGATGATATCCTCCGCCCAAATCAATAGCTAAAATATCACAATTCTGAATCTTTTTAAACACTTCAAGAAGTGTTTCGTGAAGCCGCACATCTGCGTTAATAAAATCCAGATTATCGCATGACAGTTTATTCATATTTTTAGAAGCTTCAGGAGAATTATCAAGAGAGATTATTTTTGAATCTTTAAAATTGTCCAGCAGTATTTTAGTTGTATTTCCAATATGACATCCCAATTCTATTATTGTATCTCCATTTTTTGTTAAATCAAGGATTTGTAATCTGTATTCCATTACATCATAACTTAGTTTAATCATAAAAGATACCTTTATTGTTTAGTTTATCTATATGCAATCCATCAATATTTAAATTTTCAAATACCTTTTCATCATATGCAAATGCAAATACAGTATTTCCAAGCATGGCCATGGAACTTCCCAGAATATCATCTATAGAATTAAAATACTCAATTTGATTTTTCACTTCGTCTGACACCAGGCCGGTTTCATGAGAAAACTTGTTAGAAAAAGTTAAAAAATTATCTAAACAGGGGTCTTTTTTAAACAGCTCCAAATATTTTAATCCGACATCTGAAATAATTTTTTTATGTTCCGGGTTGGTGATGATTTGTGAAGTTTCAATTGAACCGAATGTTTTAAAAGCAACATAGACATCTTCATTAAATGACTCAATCTCCCCGATTCCCGGAGCCCCCGGCATTGTTCTTAAAACCAATCCATGACCTGTTTGAGCTATAACATCACCTAAACCTCCACCTAAATTAACTTCGGCCATGTGAGCTATCTGACCGCACAACTCCTTAGAATAGTTTAAATTTAAAAATTCATTTAAAGCAAGGGCCAGGCTTAAGGCTGAAGCAGCTGATGTTCCAAAACCTGCTCCGACAGGAAGCTGAATATCCTGAACAATTTTAAAATCAATATCATCCAAATTAAAAATATTTAAAACTTCCTCAATAATAATGCCATTGCCTTGATTAACTTCATAACTGAAGTTATCAGATTCCGAAATTGTGGTTCTAACACCACTATTTATTAAAAAACCAACACCACAAGATCCATTTTTTAATTTAGACTCGTGATTTTCAATATCAAAAAAACCGGTAATATGGCCGGGGACAAAAACACTCATAATTATTAATTGTAAATTAAAATAATTAAAATTTATTATTTAAAAAAAAGTTTAAGAGAGTTTATAACTCTCCTCTCTGGCGCCTTTCATCTAATAATTTAAGGCCAATATCTCCTAATTTGTATTTTTGGATTTTACCACTGGTAGTAAGTGGGAATTCATCAACAAAAAACACATATTTAGGCACTTTATACCTTGCAATAGACCCGATGCAGAAATCACGAATATCTCCTTCAGTAACATCATCAAAGCCTTCTTCTTTAATGATGAATGCTCCAACGATTTCACCGTATTTTTCATCGGGAATTCCAGCTACCTGAACATCCTGCACACATTCATGTGTAAATAAAAATTCTTCAATTTCACGAGGATAGATGTTTTCCCCGCCTCTAATAATCATATCTTTGATACGGCCAACAATTGAGTAATATCCATCTTCATCAACAGTTGCAAGGTCTCCTGAGTGAAGCCATCCGTCTGGTTCGATTGTTTCTGCAGTTTTTTCAGGCATATTATAATATCCCTTCATAACATTAAATCCTCTGCACATAATCTCACCGGTTTCACCAACACCTACTTCCTCACCAGTTTCAGGATCAACGATTTTTACTTCAATATTCGGGAATTTACGTCCAACAGTATTGATTTTTTTATCAAATGAATCAGATGCATTGGTTTGTGTAAAACCTGGTGCAGCTTCAGTAAGCCCGTATACACTTGTGATTTCCCTCATGTTCATTTTTTCGATTGCATCTTTCATGGTTTCAACAGGACAAGTGGAACCTGCCATAATACCGGTACGCAGTGAAGACATGTCAAACATGTCAAACATCGGATGGTTCATCATGCCGATAAACATTGTAGGCACCCCATAAATGGAGGTGCACTGTTCTTTTTGAATTGAAGAAATAGCCAATAACGGATCATACTCTTCAAGAACAACCATTGTAGAACCGTGAGTTATAATAGCCATTACCCCAAGAACTGTTCCGAAACAGTGGAAAAGAGGAACCTGTAACAGTAATTTATCCTCTTCTGTGTAATTCATATTTTCCCCAATGTAGTAACCGTCGTTTACAATATTGCGGCTAGTTAACATTACGCCTTTCGGGAAACCTTCAGTTCCGGAAGTATACTGCATATTGATTACATCATTTTGAGTAACTGAATCTTTAATTTCCTGATATTTATCATCATCATAGCTTTGACCAAGCAGTAATAATTCATTTGTATTAAACATTCCACGATGCTTTTCCTGACCTACATGGAAAACAAATTTTAAATGAGGGAATTTTTCAGCTACTAAATGACCTCTAGCACAAGTTTTAAGTTCAGGTACAAGCTCATTTATAATATCAAAATAGCTTGTATCTCTAAATCCATCAGTCATAGCCAATGCTTTCATATCAGACTGACCTAAAACATATTCCAATTCATGTGATTGATAAGCAGTATTGACTGTAACAATTGTTGCACCGATTTTTGCAGTTGCAAACATGTAAGTTAACCATTCAGGCACATTTTTAGCCCATATACCAACATGATCTCCTTTTTCAATCCCAATAGCCAGCATTCCTTTTGCTAAATCGTCAACTCTTTCATCAAATTCTTTATATGTAAATCTTAAATTTCTATCCGGATAAATAATAAATTCATGATCTGGTTGTTTTTCAACCATTGATTCAAAAAATTTCCCTAGCGGGAGTTCTGTAAATAATTCGCTCATTGGAAAACCTCCATTTTAATTTCATTTAAACTTGTAAAATATTCTTGCAAACACAACAACAAATAACGCAAATCCAAACTACGAGTGAAAAATCCAATTAACCTTTTTTCAATTTTTTGTTGTTTTAATACTATCTCAAACATTTTACCAAGTCCTATCTATTCTAATCTAATATGGAGTGTATAATACAGCCAGGATTCTTGCCTTATCATCCCCACTTGCGTGAAGGTGGTGAGGCACTACTGAATCATAAAATATTGTGTCTCCTTTTCCAATAATATATGAGTCTTTTCCATAAATTACTTCAATTTCTCCTTCCAATACATAAATGAATTCTTCACCTTCGTGAGAAGATAATTCCTTATCACCCTCTTCATAATCAATATCAATTATGAAAGGATCAATGTTTCTATCGATTTTACCTGCACCTAATGAGTGGAATTCTAAATTAGATGAATTTGTTACATCTTCTCTTCCTGAGAAATAAAGTGAATTTTCAGTTTTACCATTTCTGGTAACAACCGGCCCGAGTTCCGGAGTATCATCCAGGAAAGTACCTAAACGTACACCAAGCGCTCTAGCCATTTTAGTTAATGGTGTAAGTGAGGGAATAACTTCTCCAGATTCCATAGCTTGTAAAACTTCAAGTTTTACCCCACTTCTCTCAGCAAGTTCTTCAATAGTCATATTCTGCCTATCTCTTATGTCTTTAATTTTTTTTGCAAAATCTTCATTTGTCATATTTTCACATCTTAAATTTGGATTTACTTAAAAAGATTTAAGTATTTATAATTATATTCAATTCTATATATAAACATATCTTAAAACTAAACAAATAATCGGTTTCGAGATAATAAAAAAATAAATATTCACTTTCTATCAAAAATTGTCATTGAAAAATAGATTAGTTAGTGCTTTGTCACATGTCTGTCTAGATATTAATTTATACTATTAAAAACATAAATTTATTTAATAAAGGACTGATATTATGCTAACCATTAATCAATGTTATTTAGATTTTGTAAGTAAAATCTTAAAACAAGGAAATGAAACTTATAAAGACTCTAATCATCACTTAATTGAAAGCTTAGGTAACTTTTATATTATTGATGACCCGTTAGATTTGAAATTTAGAGCCAAATATCAACATTATACTACCGACATGATGTTAAGTGATATTAAATCTGGCAAATTCGACATAGAAGGTTGTCCCATTAAAAGTGATGCTCTTTATGAGTATGTAAAATCTGCTGAAAATCCTGACGACCAGGGATTTGTTTATACTTATCCCAACCGTATTTTTGCACATTTTGATGTTGATCAATTTAACACCATGAAAGAAAGAATATTAACTGCTACCGGTTCCAATCGTGCAGTTGCAGTTACAATTGACCCTGAACTTGATGCAGATAGAGAAGATATTCCATGCCTTCAGTTTTTACAATGTATTGTTCGTGACAATGAATTGACTATCCATTGCATATTTAGAAGCAATGACATTTTTGGTGCTTTTTACTCAAACATGTTTTTCATCGCATATTTGGGCCTTAAAATGAAAGAAGAGGTCAACAAAGAAATTGTCGGTGAAAAATTAAACTTCGGCGGAGTTCACTACCACTCAACCTCCGGCCACATTTACAATACTGACTTAAAAGCAGCCCGTAAATTAATAAAAGCAAATAAATAGGGTTATATCCAACCTTATTTTACAATGCTTATCGTGTTTTTATATTTCTGACTACCATAACTTGTAGTTACTGAATACTTCTTAATCGATTTTATTTTAGGAATCTTTAAAGTAGCTATTCCATATTTATTTGTTTTAATAATGTATGTTTTGCCTTTAAATTTAAAAGTGATCTTTTTATATTTTAAAACTTTGCCTTTGCTGCTGATTAATTTAGCTGTGAATTTGCCTGTTTTTCCTTTTTTGATTTTAATATTTTTTGTTATGACTGTTGGCTTAACAGTGATTTTATTAGATACCTTATATCCCTTATATGTAGTTAGAATTGTATATTTTCCCGATTTTAGCGAAATTTTAATTGATGCATATCCCTTTTCATTAGTGTATTTATAATATGTCTTGCCATTTACTTTAAAAGATACCTTAAGATTCTTCTTAACTTTTCCATTATCGTCTACAACCTTAACTTTATAATAGCTTCCGGCACCATAATACATTGTCAAATCCTTATTCTGAGTTATTCTTGAAACAACACTGATTGTTTGAGTTGACTGCTCATTGGTTTTTGGATTTATGATAATGATTGAGTAGGACCCAGGATTTAAAGCAATATTGTAGTTAATATAACCGTTGCTGTCAGTGGTTACATACTTAGATGCATCATTAATAATCATTTTTAAATTGCAATTGGACATAGGATTGCCCTCTGCATCAAAAAGAGCAGCATAATATTTTGAATTGTAAGCATATCTTTTGTTGGTTGGAAGTTTAATTGAAGATTTGACTGTAATTTTTTTAGCTAAGCTAAATTCATCATGCTTAAGACCAATTTCAATATCGTAACTGTTTAAATCTAATTTAAGAGAAACAGTTGCAATACCTTCATTATTAGTTAAAGCAACATACTCAGTATTATTAATTTTAAATTTAATTTCCCTATTAGAAACAGGCTTCATGTTATTGTCAAGCAGTAAAGCCGAATAATAAATGGTTTCATTATAATAATAAACAGAATCATCCGCCATTATTGAACCTTGTCTTGGAATAATGGTCATATTAAAAGAAGACCCAATATATCCTACATCACTAAAACTAGCGGATATTACTTTACTTTCATTATTTTTAAATTTATAATAAAACTTCGAGATACCGTTTATAACATCAGCAGCATAGTCGGTTCCTTCAATATTGAAGGTCACCTTACCTGTTTTTATTGGATTTCCATATTGATTTAATATTATAGCAGTTAACTCAACAGGATTTAAATCATCAACAATCAGTGCAATTGTTGAATTGATTTTGTTCAATACAGTAAATGCTTTAATACAAGCCACTTGTAAGCCGTGATATGTATGACTAAGATATTTTCCCTTAAAATCGAACAGGTCAAACCAGTTTTCACCATCATAACTTATATAAGAAACATTTTTACCAAAAAGCAAATGACTTAAAGAGAAGTATTCTGAAATTGGAACACCTACATCACCATCAGCAGTTAATTTAATTGCAACTTCAAAAACATCCCCTTTTTTAAGAGGAATAAATTGGTCCAATTCAATTGTTTTATAGCTTGCACCAGCACTGCCTGACTGAGTTAATCTAAGCTCGCCATTTACATAAACATATAGATTCCAGGATGTTTCTTTTTGGAAGTATGTTGAAATAGCAGTTAGATATTCCTCATCAGTTGCTGTAAACCTGTTTTTATACCAGACTGAACTTGATGAACTAAATAAGTAATCTGTTTGTCCTGAAATATCATATTGATAATTCTTATCATATTTAATTGAATCTGATAAAACAAAAGTATATGATTTTGATGGATCGTTAATACGGGCCATACTTAAATCATAATATGAAACGTAATAAAATCCATTTTCTCCTGCATACTTGCCCCAACTGTTTTTAATTATCCATGCACCATCACCAGGAGCAGGTTTATTAAAATTATCTCTTGAATAATTATCATCCCATCCAACAATGGCTACTGCATGATTAGCACTGGAAACATTATCATTATAGTAACTTTTACCATTTTGATAATCAGTTTTCCAATAAATACTGGTTGAAACAGCTCCATGTTCGATAATTGCCCTTTTTATTTCATCATTATCAGTATAATTCTTTCTGTTTAAAAATAAAATATTTTGAATATGAATAAAACTGTTAAATACTGAAGATAATGCAGATAAACTATAATATTTATCATCGCTTTCGTTTATAGCTCCTAACCAGGAAGTGAGATATCCAATTGCCATTGAAGGAAAACCTCCATTATTAGGATTCATATTCCATCCATAATCAGAGTATAATGCCATTAAATTTTTCATATTTTCTTCAGATAAATCAAAAGTTTTACCTGTTGCTTTTAAAATGCAAGATTCCAAACTGGCCAATGCTGCAAATGCCCAACAGTTACCTCCGCTACCCTGATTTTTAACAGGAGTTACCTGATTTAGAGTTCTTAAATCATAGCTACTTGGCAAATCGCCAATGAAAGGCTGATTATGATAAATTAGAATATAGTCACCATTTCCAATTGCCAAGTTAGGCAATTCAGTTTCATATGAATCATTATTAAATACAGCAGAATTATTTAAAAAGGTATTGTTGAAAATAGAATTATTTTTATCAGACAATATGTAAATAGCTCCGCCAATGTTAAAAGCATTATTTTTAATCAGTTTATTTGAAGTTAGATTTAGTAAAAAAGGATAATTAATAAATATGGCGCCGCCGTCCAATGCAGTGTTATTTTCAAATGTAGAATTTACAATTGTCTGATTGGCGTAAATTGAATAAATAGAACCTCCACGATATTTTGCTTTATTATTGGAAGATTTGAAATTAGTCAGATGCAGATTGGAATTAAGGGAAGTTATTGCACCGCCAAAAGTAGCTGAAGAATTTGAAATATTTAAATAATCTGCTACAATGGTTGAGTTTATAGCATATATTGCCCCACCTGCATCATTTTTCGCATGATTATTAGTAAAATTTGAATTTTTAATTGTCACCATTGACCGGTTATCGCAATAAATGGCTCCTGCAAATTTTTCTGCAGAATTTCCATCAAAAACTGAATTGAAAATATTTATATTTGAATTGTTTGCACATATAACTCCTCCATAATCACTTACAGAGTTATTTGTAAATGTACAATTAGTTATATTAAGAAATGTTTTTGAATTCAAAGTTAAAACTCCATTTGATGATGAAGAATCTTTAAAAATTGAATTGAACAATGAAACATTTCCATAACTGGTAATTTTACAATCAATAAAAGTTACATTATAAACCAATAAATAACCGTTAATCTCTAAATTTAAATTCCCAATAACCGTGTTTTCACAACTTTTACCAATGAGGGTTAAATTAGAAACCTGTTTGTAAACTCCATTATCATATACTCCATTATTTAAATAAATAGTGGAGTCATCCTTAATCCTATTTTTTGTTAATCTTTTATAAGGATTATCGATTGATCCGTTTCCCATATCATCAGCAACACCTGCATCAAAATAATATGAATCGGATAAAACACCCTCATCACCATTTAAACTCAGTTCCGTTTGATTATCACTGGCATATGCAGTTGGAATAATAAAAATTAAAGCTATTAAAAATATTACGGCAGATTTTTTAAGTTTATGCAAAACAGTTCCTCCTTTTTAAGATATGGCGAATAGTGAAAATTAACAATCATCATTATTATTTAAACAGCTCATAATATAAATAATATTTTAAATTTAGATGAAAATATTAAAATTGATATATAAAAATACTATTTTTATTTAATTTTGTGTGTAAATTGTGAAATTTATTTAAAATATTGTAAAAAAAATAAAAAAAGAATTAATTAATAAGGTTAATTTGTTCTTCATTGATTAATGGATAATTAATCAAATTATTGGAATCCAAATCTTCATTATTTAAGTTTACAGCTGTAATCTGAGCATTATTATATGTTTTATAATACAATATTCCTTCATCAGTATTATAACAGGATGAATAAATAGTATATTCATATAAATCAGGATCAGCTATGAAAGTACAGCCCTTCTGCTGTTCAACAGAACCTAAAATATGGAAAAATTGGCCAACACTGCTGTTTTCATCTGAATCAGACAAAGAGTTTGCACGTGTAAATGCAACTTTTGCAAATCTGGATGATGAAGATAAATCCCCAGGAAGTCCGATTGCACCCATTCCTCTTGAATACTCTTCTAAATCAAATTCCTTTGAGAAAGTATTTTTAGGGTTTTTACTAGACAAGCTCCTAAAATTATTTAAATAAAATAACTGTTTATCAAAAGGAGGATTATTAGTTAAAACACCAGCAGGATTATCATATATTTTCAAACCGTCCTCTAATGATTCAACTACAATAGATTTCCCGCTTGAATCAGAAAGCATCCAGTGAAGTTGAGATACAGGCAATTTATCTGAAAAATTAATATTTGCCAAATTAATTTCATCTAATAAATTACAAGCCTCATCAATGCTTCCTGCACAGCCAAGTATATATGGAATCAATTCAAACTGAGCGATATTTACCATATCCTCTTTAATTTCATTATAGACTGCATTTTCTGGAAAGTTCAAACCGGCAATAGCCAATCCTTTTTCATTACATGCATCATAATATAGAGGATATTCATCTATACCTGCTGCAATTCCGATTATTGCATAATGAGATTTAATATCATCAATTTCCCTAAATTTAAATTCATAGTTTCTAGGAGTTATTATAACTCTTTCATTATAAGAAATCTCATAATCAAAGTTACGTCCAAAATAATTTTTTTCTGTCATATAACTGAGTGATGTGCACATTTTATCACCTTACCAAAAAATTTGAATATTTTAATGTTCTTGATTTAATATCACCAAATGTATCTTCAATTAACAGTTCACCATTTCTAAATACTGGTCTGAGATAATCTTCCCCATATGAATCAATAGCTACTGTTTTAAAGGAATTATCTTCTTTAATTAATTTAAATCTCCCTGTTTTGGATTTTTTACTTGAATCTAGAGGATTTTTATAAATATCAAACCATTTATTATTGCGCAATTGAGCTGAACATTTAAATGCATTTCTTTGAGTGTCACGGTTTACAGAGGTATGAAGACCTCCACCCATACCAAATACAATATTTTCAGCTGCCCATCCATTTGACTTCATTGCAAATAGTATATCCCTAATCTTATGATAGTTTAGACCATCACCCCATAAAAGGCCAATATTTGAATCAAACACCTTATATCCCTTGTCTGTCAGATAAGATCCAAAACCCTCCTCCAGGATATTCAAACAATCAATAGTAGTTGATACCGGATCACCACTGTCCGGCCTAAATACGATTTTATTTCCATCAATATCCAAGAAATCATTAATGGCTTTATTTAAATGAGTATTGGATTTTCCAGCTTCGGTTAAGAAGTTTCTGTAGTTATAGGAGTCTATAACAACAGACAATATTCCGTTTTTTGCATTATTAATAACATTCAAAATCTGTTCAAATTCACCATCATTACCTAATGAAGTCATTATACTATGTTCTGTGGCCTGAACTGAAAAACCATATAAATTTGAATCATTATAATAGTTTTTAGGAATAGTTAATGCAGCAATAGTGTCAGTTCCAGAAAAACTAAGCAAATGAGCAGAACCTGACAACATTGAAGATTCTGTTGAGCTGGAACCACGATATCCGAAATCATGCAACATAAAATCCATATTGTCCTTACAGGACCCAGTAACATCAAGATAAAAGTTTGCCAACTTTCTTACTTCAGCTGACAATGTTGCAACTGTTGACGGATACCAGACCTGCAGAAGAAGAGATTCCAAGTAATTAACTAACCAAAATGACTTTTTATCTGTGTTTTCCACAGTCATCAACACATTTCCCACATTAACAGGAGTTCCCTCAGCAACTGATTTTATTTCAATTGGAAGATATCCTTCATACTTATCTAAAATATAATACCAACCTTCCTCATTGAAAATATCCTCGCCTATATGACTTGAAATAAGTTCACTTGCCTCTTCTATTTTTTGCGGGTTTACAACAGGACCTTCCAAATATTTTTTTATAATATACTGCAATCCATAAAAAATAGTTTTATTGAATTCAGCACCTACTCTGCTTTCAAGATAAGAATAGATTTTTTCTGTTCCTTTAGGGTAAAAATAATGATGAGTCAATTTATAACTGTCTGTTAATAAACATATGTTATTTTCAATCATAATATCACTTACCTGATATTAATTATATAATGTCTTTGCCAAAAATCAATAATTGAAAAAAATACAGATTCAATTGAAAAATAAATAAAATTTTGCATAGAAGAATTTACCTGCAGATACACCATATAAAAAAGGAAGGAGTAATAAAAACTCCATTCCTAATTAATTTAGATATAGCTAGTATCTTGTTTTCTAAAATGAGCTTGTGGATGATTACATAAAGGACAAACTTCCGGAGCTTCTTTTCCATGATGAATGTATCCACAGTTATTGCATTTCCATGCAATTTCTTCATCTTTTTTAAATACTTTGCCTGTTTTGAGTTTCTCTAATAAAGCATTGTATCTTTCTTCATGGGCTTTTTCAGTAGCTGCAGCTGCATCAAATAAAACAGCAACATCATCTAAACCTTCTTCACGTGCGGTTTCGGCAAATTCCTTATACATTTCAGTCCATTCATAATGTTCGCCAGCAGCCGCATCTATAAGGTTAGTCTCAGTATCAGGTACTTTACCTCCATGTAAAAGTTTAAACCATACTTTTGCGTGTTCTTTTTCATTGTCAGATGATTCTTTGAAAATTTCTTTAAATTCAACATAACCATCTTTTTTAGCCTGAGATGAATAAAATTCATATTTTACACGTGCTTGAGATTCACCGGCAATTGCTATTTTTAAGTTTTCTTCAGTTTTAGTTCCTTTTAAATTTACCATTTTTTATCCTCTCCAAAAAATAATTATATGAAATTTAGAAATGAATTACTAACTTAAAAATAAAAAAAAATAAAAATTAAAGGCTATTTAAAGTTAGTAGCTCTTTCTTCAAAGTATGCTTTAGGAAATCCGCATACAGGACATCTTTCAGGAGCATCAGATCCTGAAAATACAAATCCGCAGTTTTCACATTTCCATTCAATATCTTCTTCTTTGTTAAATACGGTGCCGTTTTCAACATTGGCAAGTAATGTTCTGTACCTGTTTTCATGTTCTTTTTCAATTGCACCTACTTTTTCAAATAAAAATGCGATTTTATTAAAGCCTTCTTCACGTGCGGTTTCGGCAAATTCCTTATACATTTCAGTCCATTCATAATTTTCACCGGAAGCTGCTTCATTAAGATTGGCTATTGTATCTGGAATATCTTCGTCATGCAAAAATTTAAACCAGATTTTAGCGTGTTCTCTTTCGTTTTTAGAAGTTTCCATGAAAATATCATGAATTTGCACATATCCTTCTTCTTTAGCTTTAGCTGCGAAGTATTTATATTTAGTATGTGCCTGAGATTCACCGGCAAATGCTGTTTTTAAATTTTCTTCAGTTTTACTACCTTTTAAATCAACCATAATATACATCTCCCTTAATTAATGGATATACTTTTTATCAAATAAAAAGCTTTTCAAAAAAAAAAAAAAAATTAAAAAATTAAAAGGAAATTAATAATAATTTCCTATGCAATATCGGAATATAACAATCCAACTCCTCTTTTTAGGAAAAACGCTAAGTAAGGAGTTACAATTATTGATAAAATAGCTAATGGCTGTATTACACCAGATAAATAACCTAAAATAGCTTGAATAACACCAGATACAATTATCAATAAAAGAATAACTGCAATAGTTTTACTTACACCTATTCTTGGAATGTCTTTGAGAACTTCTGGAATGTTAATTCCTTCAGTTAAACTGTTTGTATTTGCTAATCTTGCCTCAGCAATAGTTTGAATGAACAAAAATATAATAAATACAATAATTGCAACAATTGCAGTTATAACCATTGAAGATAATAATGCTGACATAGTTGCATCAGACACACCAGGAACAATAGCTGAAGTTGAATTAGATGCCATATATGGACTATAATAATATATTGCATATTCTTGTGCCGCTTTTGTAAAATTACCCGGAATATTTGTTATAAATGCCATGATTACTGTAACAATTGTAGGAATAATCAAGTAAACAATAGAAAGAACAAAATTCTTAATGCCTAATATTGCATTATTTTTCCAGTCAAAATCAGGAGCATTATCTTCCAAGTCAATACCTGATTTTATAATGTTAATCTGATAACCTGAAGTGATAAATGCTACAATTAATGAAAGAATAAAGAGAATTATTCCTAAAATTAAGTATAAATACGAATCAATACCATATATTATTAAAAAAATTCCTCCAACAAGTAATAAACCCATAACAAAAGATAAAACAATGAAAATTGCAAGTTTATCCATATTATTTGATGGGAAAATAAATGATTCTTTAATTATATCAGTAATTTCCATTTTAAAACACCTTTTTTAAATAAAATACCCAATAGAGTATGTAATATAATTTAAATTTGATAATATTTAAAATTTATGTGAAACTGAAAAATTTAATTAAAAATATTGGTTAAAATCGATTTTTGATAAAATAAAAAAAAGTATAATTATTTGAAAATTATTCAGTTATTGCATCCAGCATTATAGAATAACAAAACTTGAAAACTGATTAATTTTAAAGAATATTTAAAAAAGAAAAGAGATGAATATAATTATTCATCTAAACCAAAGGATTTTTTAAGTAAATCTACGTTTACAAATCCTTCTTTGTAAAGTTTACCTGAAGTTAAATCATTGATTACTACTTCAGCAGGAGCGAACATTCCTTTATCAATCTTGTAGAAATCAAATTCTGCTTCTTTAAATACATCGAAAAATGGTTTTCCATATCCGTCAGCTGCAGAAGATGGTAATTTAGCTGCTACATCAGCAATATCATCATTTTCATCAGATTCTACATAGTAATAAGTTCTTCCACCGAACAATACTGCATCATTGGTTTTACCCATTGCTTTAAGTCCATCAGGGTCAATAGGTGCAATAGGTGCAATACCTGCAGCGTGTTTTACTTTAGTTACATCAAATTTTATAGCTTCCAACATTTTGTAGGTTCCGTTTTCAACTACCCTACCGGAAATTTGAATAGATCCAACAAGGGAAGAGGTAGGAGCTACAAGCAAATAAACATTTTTAACATCAACATTACATTCATCTGCAATATACTGAGCAACATCTTCTCCAGGCAATACATCAGCTTCTAAAGTTAAGATTGCCAAATCAGCATCTTTGTCTTCATATCCTATTTCTTCATAAGTTTCAGCCGGTTTTAATGCAATAGCTCTTGCAGGACCAGAACCTAATGCAAAGAAATCCCCTACAGATACAGACCAACCTGCTTTCTGAGAACCTAAGGTTGAAATAGAAGGTGAGTCGGTTTTAATCTTTACTGAAGGAAGAGCAAATTTTTCAGATAAATCTCCTGGAATTGAAATTCCAACATCTGCAAGTCCGCCAAGACAAACTTTAGTATAAAGTTCACCAGCTTTAAAACTTCCATCTACATTTACACCACAATCTAAAATAGTAGCACCGTTGTTTAAAGTTTCAACAGCGATGTTTAATTCATCTGCTTTTTCAATCATTACATCTACGGTTTTTTTAGCTTCTATGTTTACACTTACCATAGTTTAACCTCATATTAAATAGTAACTTAAAATGTTAAGTTATTGAATAGATTTTTATTGCAATTAATATTTATATTTGCCTAAATGAATTTTAAAATAAGTAATTAAATAATTAGAGACATTCTTTTCGAGTGCCGATAAAAGTAAATTCTTATATGCAAATTTTTTTTTAGTTTACAACTGAATAAACTGAACATATTCAAAAGTTAATTTTCGAGTTTTAAAAAAAAAGAATATGATGATGAATATTCATCATCATTTTTTATTTATTTTTTCCTGTGTGATAATGGAACGACAGCTGCGACAATCATGACCAATACTAAAATAACTGCTGGAATACCAGTCTCTTTTAATTTGGTTTTGCCCATGTTATTGTTCATATCTTTATCAGCGTGTTCATCTGCTTTGTTATCGTCAATTTCATCATCAGAAATTGGAATTACATCATCATCTGTAGAGTTTGTTGAATCATCTGTTTCATTCATATCGTCATCTAAAACAGTGTCATTTCCAAGGTCATCATCAGAAACGTTTTCATTATTATCTGAATCATCAGTATCCTGAGTATCATTTAGATTATCGGTTTCCATTAAAAGAATGTCCTCACCAAGTTCAACATCAGAAATATCATCATCCAAATCATCAATATCTTGATTATCATTTAGATAATTAAATTCATCAGCTATATTTTCAATATCTTGATTAATAGGCTCTGCAGAAATAGCACTTACAGTACCTACTAAAAAGAATACAAAAAGCAATAATGCTAATATCTTTTTATACATAAAATCACCTCAAAAGTAATATATGTTTACAGATATTTATACTTTACTAATCATTTGAATATCTTTTTTATAAATTATTACTTTTCTTTATCAATTATGGCTTTTTTTTATGCACTTTTGAATAAATTTTCAATTTCTTCACGAACAAAAGGATAGTCATTAACGTCAGACAATATATGGATTTGGTCACCATATAGAAGATTAAAATCTTCTGTAGGAATTACATATTTACCATTGCGAATAACAGAAACTACAATCGCATTTTTCGGGAATGGTATGTCTTTAATTTTAAAATTAATGTAATTACAATCAAGAGGAACTACATATTCTGATAAAATATGTTTTGAAGGTTTTTTAATAAAGTCCTTATTTTTCTTTAAAAGCAGCCTGTCATACAAGGATTCGTAAATAGGTTCATTGCCTAAAATAGTCGGAACTATATAAGCCAACAGTGACACAATAATCATAGCAATTAAAGATTCAGTAGACCCACACATCTCAGCGATTAAAACAACCCCTGTAATGGGGGATCTGATTGTTGCTGCAAAAAATCCCGCCATTGAAATAACAATGAATTTATAAATCAAATCATGTTCAAAACCAAAAATCGGAACTATTACCGAACCAAAAGCCGCTCCAATGTAAGCCCCCAATACTAAAATCGGCAAAAATATGCCTCCCGGAGCACCGGATGAAAATGAAAACATTGAAAACAAGTATTTTAAAACTAAAAGTAAAACTAAAACACCGAAAGAAGGTATGGCTACATCTAACATATCCAACATGAAGTGTCCGCCATCACTTATTTCAGGTATTGACAGAGCAACAACACCAGATACTACAAACACCAATACAAATTTAATCGAAGATGGAATTTTAAGTTTATTTACCAAATCACTTGACATTACCATTCCGATATTATACAGATAACCAAAAATTCCAATCAGAATTCCTAAAATAATCAACAACCAATAATACTCCAATGGAATATTTGGAATAGGGAATGTTAAAGCAGTTGATTGACCAAATATAAGTTTTGATATAAAATCAGATGAAATGGCAGATACAAGTGCAATAAATACTAAATTTTTATCGAATCCATGATTGATTTCTTCAAAAACAAATAATACTCCTGCTAACGGAGCATTAAATGCTGCCGTAATACCAACTGCAGAACCTACTAAAATCAATCTTAACTCATCATTCTTTGATCCTTTAAATAATTTGGCAACCCCTTTTCCTGCCATACCACCAATTTGAACTGATGGACCTTCAGGACCAAGTGATAAACCGCCAAGAGCTGTTAAAACTCCCGATACGATTTTAGAAAACAATACTTTTATCCAATTAGCTTCCATATGCCCTTTCACTTCAGCATAAACTTGAGGTATTCCACTTCCTGCAGAGTCAACTTCCCATTTTGTTAACCAATCGACTAAAAGACCCATGATAACCAATGCAATGAAAAATAAAATTATATAAAACAGATTTCCATTGATTATAGATAAATAATTTCTCAATATATTTTCTGAACCGTAAAGCAAAAAACGATATAAACATACCATCAATCCGGCAAAGACACCTACCATCAAACCCTGAATAGTCAAACGGAAAATATACTTGGGATTGGTGAAAATAGACCTTAATGTTTTTTCAAGATTTTTCATTACTTAATAATATTATAATATATCATATAAATTATTTACAATCATCATTGAATGAAAATTGAAAAAATGATTACAAAACGGCATTTATTTTAAAAAAGTATTTTAAAAGATAAATATATAGTTTATAATGTTATTTATTATTAAATTGGATTGAATATTATGAATGTTAAAAAATTAGTTGGCAATACGCCGATGATAAAGATTAATTATGAATATGAGGGAAAAACAGGTGACATATATGCTAAACTTGAGTATTACAACTACTCCGGGAGTATAAAAGATAGAATTGCATTATACATTATTGAAACAGAAAGAAGAAATGGTAATTTAAAGGATGGTCAGGCCATTGTAGAGGTTACAAGTGGAAATACAGGCATTGCCTTTAGCGCCATCGGCGCATTATATGGTCATGATGTTCATATTTTCATGCCTGACTGGGTATCTATTGAGAGAAGAAAGCTTATTGAAATGTATGGGGCTCATGTTCATCTTATATCTAAAGAAGAAGGCGGATTTAAAAGAGGTCTTGAACTTGCAGAAAAATTTGCAAAAGAAAATGGTGCATATAGACCACTCCAATTTGATAATAAATTAAATGTAGAAGCTCAATTTAAAACAGGCCAGGAAATTATTGATGCGATTCCAGATATCAATGCTTTTGTTTCAGGCATTGGAACTGGAGGAACACTTATGGGAATTGGTAAGAAATTAAAAGAATATAATCCCTATTCCAAGATTTTTGCATTAGAACCAAGTACACTTTCCATTCTTAAAATGGGAATGGAAGAGGGAAGCCACATGATTGAAGGAATTGGGGACGATTTCATTCCAGGAATCATTGAGCAAGATTTAATTGACGACATCATTTTAATCGATGATTTAGATGCTATAAATATGTCCAAAAGGATAGCCAAAGAATTCGGTTTAGGTATTGGCATATCCAGTGGAGCGAATTTTTTAGCCAGTGTTTTAATGGATAATGATGACTTTAAAATAGCAACAGTATTTGCTGATGACAATAAAAAATATATCACAACCAAATTATCCGAAAAAATCGATGACAATCCGGAACTGCTTTCCAATAAAGTAAAGCTTCTTGGTTTTGAAGTAATATAACAGGATTCAAATGAAAATCAATCCGAAAATACTTGTTTATATACTGGTGATATCCACCCTTGCAATTAACACACCATTAAGTCTTGTGGGCATTGTAAAAGAAATATCACTTTATTTTAATATTTCAATAGCTACAGTGGGACTTTTCATCAGCTCATTTACTTTTACAATAGCCATTTGCGGATTATTCATACCTGTTTTCTTTTCAAAGTATGAAAGGAAAAAGACATTTATCTTTATTTTATCAGTTTTTTCAGTCTGCAACTTCATAAGCATATTTGTTCATAATTTTTATTTTGCGCTGGCTTTAAGGGTAATACCTGCAATCATATATCCTGGATTTTTAGCTACTGCCCTTACATTTACAGAGGAAATAGCGCCTTCAGACAAATCACAAGATTATATAACATTAATTTTACTTGGAATTTCAATTGGAAGTATTTTAGGACTGCCAATTACAACATTTATAGGTACAACCGTCGGATATCAGGCTACAATTTTATGGATTTTCGCCATAAACTTTTTATCATTAATCCTGGTGGCAATATTCTTCCCTACACTAAAGGGAAAAGAGAAAAAATATGAAGCTTCACTATCTTCTCTAAAATCAAAGAATTTCTTATTGCCTACCCTCGGAATTATACTTATGCCAATCGGATTTTGTATTGTTTATAGTTATCTGAGCTATTACCTGCAAGCAGTGACACACATTTACACATACAAATTAAGCGCCCTTTTATTTATTTATGGTTTGGTTTCAGTTTTCGGCACATGGATTGGCGGGAAAATCCTAATAAAAAAAGATAAATTGACTTTAATAGGATTTCAGCTGGTCTGCATTATAATGATTAGTGCATTGTATTTCCTCGGTTCAATTACAATTCTTGCAGTGATTTTAGTTCTTATTTTAGGGGTTTTAGATGGAATGGGTTATAATTTCATTCAATATGTCGAAGCATGTTCCCTACCCGACACTCCAGAGCTTGCAAACGGAATTTTCGTAAGCATTTTAAATGGAGGAATAGCCATCGGATCAGCAATCGGAGGATTTTTAGTAAATGGCTTTGGCATAATGTCAATATTTATAGGTGCAATTATTCCATTGGCAGGAGCGTTTATAGTGCTATATTACATTATTGATAAAAACCTGATTAAATTAAAATACAGTTGATGGCTAATGGGCAGCTATCCTTAAAAGTAATTAGCGGTTTTAAGATTATTATTTGAAAATAACATAATTATTAATACTTAAATGTTAAGATTATAATATGTTTACTATTAAACATTAAACGGAGGAATTTCATTGGCAAGACGCAATAAAACATTGGAAGATATTTTAGATGTCATTTTATATGATAATCCCTCTACTCAGGAAGAAATTGCTGCTAAACTGGGGCTTAGCCGCAGATACGTTACTCAGCTGCTTAAACCGTTAATTGATGAAGACATTGTTAAAAGGTCATATGTAATCGATTTAAAAAAATATGACGAAGTTTATGGTTCTCAGGATTCCACTTTTAGCTCAAAGCAGAATTCCGCTTATTATTTAATTGAAAATATGTTGAACAACATGGCGGAACATGTCAAAAAACAGGTTGAACTGTCCTTTGAATCTGTTTTAAAAAATGACAAAAAGCTTGCTGAAGAGGCATTGGAATTAGATTTTACCACCAACAATATGTTTGAAAAGGTTCGCTCTTCTGTTGAAACAATTGTTAACATAAATCCTCACTTTAAACTTTCTAAAATAATATTATTCAATGAAGCCGCCTATAATTATGAACGTATCGGCGATTATTCAGGCCATGTTGCCAAATTTGTCATAAATGATGAGTCCACTGTTGATGATGAGCTTTTAAATATTCTAAAAAAAATGCATAAATACGCACAACAATCCATTTCATGTGCAACTGACGCATTTATTAATGAAAAATTATCCTTACGTGGAGATTTAATGGATTCAGAAGAAAAAATGCATGAATATCAGCAAAAAGCCATGACTAAAATTGCCAATCAGATGGCTGAAACTTCTTTTGATGATGTTGAAAGATCTAATTACTACCTGTATATCTCCCGAGTAGTTAAATCATTTGAAAGAATGGGTGACATTTCAGTTGAAATTATGGAACTGGCTGCTGAATTTCACAGAGACATCCCAAGACCAACAATTCCCCGTACATTTAGAGAATAACATTCAGTTATTCATGACATAATCATTCCATTATTTGTTTTTGTTTTCTTTTTTTATTTCTTTTAATTTCTTTAATCTGATTTTATATATGAAATTCTTCTTATTTTTTGATTTTTCTTCAAAATTGTGCAATTGATGATTTTTTATTCTCATTTTAGGACATATATTATTTTGAGGCGCATTATTTAATTTAATTATATTCACAATATGTGAATAATAATTCTTATTTAGTAACCTTTAAATATGCAAAAAATAATTTTTTAATTGTGTACACAATAAAAAGTTACATTCTAAAATAAAATTATGGTGATATCTAAATGAAAAATAAAAAAGCTATTGCAATAATGGCAGCAATTATCATTATTATTGTTGGAATTACATTGGTTTCATTTTTTGGAAGTTCAACTCAATTTAATATTGTAGGATCATCATCAGTACAGCCAGTAGCTGAAAAACTTGTTGAAGCATACAAAGAAACACATCCCGATGTTAATTTTAATGTTCAAGGTGGAGGTTCAAGCGTAGGAATTAAAAGCGTTCACGAAGGTATTGGAGATATTGGAACAAGTTCTAGAGAATTAAAAGAAGATGAAAAGGCAGGACTTACAGAATACAATATCGGTCAGGAAGGAATTGTAATTGCAGTTAACAATAAAAATACAGTAACCGATTTATCAAAAGAACAATTAAAAGACATATTTTCAGGAAAAATTACAAATTGGAATCAGGTTGGAGGAAATGACGGAGAGATTAATGTTATTACTCGTGAAGAAGGATCAGGTACATTAAATGCATTTAAAAATATCGTTTTAGGAAAAGACACTGATATCAAGGATAATGCAATTGTACAAAGTTCAACTGAATCTGTAAAAAAATCTGTAAAACAAGATGAAAATGAAATCGGATTTGTATCATTTGCCCATATGTCAAGTGATGTAAAATCACTTACAATTGATGGAGTAAACCCGACAGTTGAGACAATTGCCGACGGTTCATATGAATTACAAAGGCCATTTTTATTCCTTGTTAAAGGAACACCATCACCTGAATTAAAAGAGTTTATCGATTGGGTAAATGGTCCTGAAGGTCAAAAGATTCTAGAAGAAGAGAAAATAATTAAAAATACAAATTGATTAGAAAAAATTTAAAGAGGTTAAAATGAACAAAAAGAATTTATCAGAATTTTTTATAGAAAAAGGGTTACTTCTAACAGCAATGTTTTCTATTATTACGATATTGGTTATATTAGGATTTATTTTCATTGAAGGGCTGCCGGCATTTCAGGAAAATGGATTTATTCAATTTTTATTAGGTATGGATTGGTCTCCAAGTGATGGAAACTACGGAGTATTTCCAATGATTATCGGAACACTTTGCGTTACTATAATTTCCCTGATTATAGCAGTTCCGCTGTCAGTTTTATGTGCCATATTTATGGCAGAAGTAGCAGATGAAAAGATTAAAAATTTCTTAAAACCTGTTATTCAAACTTTATCTGGAATTCCATCAGTAGTTTATGGATTTTTCGGCCTTATAGTTCTTGTTCCATTAGTAAGACATTATTTTGGAGGTACCGGTTTTAGCATTCTCACTGCAGGAATCATTTTAGCAGTGATGATTTTACCTACAATCATTTCAGTATCATTTGATGCTTTATCAGGCGTTCCTCATGAGTATAAAGAGGCATCTTTAGGATTAGGTGCCACAAGCTGGCAAACCATAAGCAAAGTAATATTTCCAGCAGCACTACCAGGCATTGTAACAGCCGTCATATTAGGTATGGGAAGGGCAGTAGGTGAGACATTAGCTGTAATTATGGTTGCAGGTAACGTTGCAGAAATACCTCATTCCATATTTGATCCAGTTAGAACCTTAACTTCAAATATTGCTTTGGAAATGAATTATGCAACTGGCATTCATTATAATTCATTATTTGCAACTGCAGTAATACTGTTCTTTATTATTGTATTGTTATTAGTTATTGCAAATTATATAAAACGTAAATATAAAATGGACATTGGAGGAGGTTCATTATGAAGTTTAATTTTATTACACCTAAAACCTCTCAAAAAATAATGAATAATGTTTTCATTTTATCAGGAGTTTTAACATTATCCATTCTAATTATTATCTTAGGATATATTCTTGTAAACGGACTTCCAGTATGTAGCCCTGAGTTCATTTTTGGAGATGTAGCCGATTCAGGAAAATCCGGCGGAATATTTCCAATGATAATATCAAGCCTATATGTTACATTTATTGCAGTTTTAATAGCTACTCCCTTAGGTGTCGGCGCTGCAATTTATATGGCCGAATATGCTCAAAACGGATTATTAACAAAATTAATCCGCTTTGGTGCTGAAACATTAGCTTCAATCCCTTCCATTGTATTTGGTCTGTTCGGATTATCATTCTTTGTAATCTTTTTAGGATTAGGATGGTCTGTTCTTTCAGCAGGATTGGTACTGGCCATTATGGCAATTCCAACAATTTTCCAAGTTGCGGAAGTTTCACTAGCTTCAGTTCCAAGTGCATATAAGGAAGGAAGTTTTGGTCTAGGTGCTACAAAATGGCAGACAATTGCCAGAGTGATTCTACCTGCAGCAATTCCTGGAATTGTTACAGGAGTTATTTTAGCAATAACAAGAGTTATTTCAGAAGCAGCAGCTGTTATGTATGCTGTAGGTTCTGCTACTTCAATTCCAATTTCAATGTTTGATCCTGGAAGACCATTGCCTCTACATCTATATGTCCTGGCAACAGAAGGAGTTTCCCTTCCCAATGCATACGGAACTGCAACAGTTCTTGTAATTATTGTTTTAGTAATAACATTTCTTACAAACTACTATGTAAACAGATATCAGAAAAAAATGATGGGAAAATAAAATAAAAACAGAGGTTTATATCATGGATAAAATTACAGTTAAAAATTTCAATACCTACTTTGACGATACCCATATTCTCAAAAACATCAATACTAAAATTCAGGAAAATACGGTAACAGCCTTAATAGGCCCTTCCGGCTGCGGAAAATCGACATTCTTAAGATCCATTAACCGGATGAACGATTTAATACCTTCTTTTAATTATAAAGGAGACATCTACATGGATGATAAAAATATTTATGACGGAGATGTTGATGTTGTAGAATTAAGAAAAAAAATAGGCATGGTCTTTCAAAAAGCAAATCCATTTCCAAAATCCATATTTGAGAATGTGGCATATGGATTGAGGATTCATGGAATTGATGATGAGGATTTTATAAAAAAAAGAGTGATTGAGTCTTTAAAAGCAGCCGCTATTTGGGATGAAGTTAAAGACAAGCTTGACCAGTCCGCAATGGGATTGTCTGGAGGCCAACAGCAAAGATTATGCATTGCAAGAACAATAGCCAATAATCCAAAAATCATTTTAATGGATGAACCTTGTTCTGCTCTGGATCCAATTTCAACTCTTAAAATTGAAGATCTAATACACCGCCTTAAAAAAGAGTATACAATTATTATTGTAACACACAATATGCAGCAGGCTTCAAGAGTTTCAGACTATACCTCATTTTTCTTAAATGGTGAAATCATAGAAACCGGAAAAACAGAAGAACTTTTCATTAAGCCGAAAGAAGAAAAAACAGAAGAATACATTACAGGAAGATTCGGATAATCAACTAAAAAAAGGTGAAAATATGGATAAAGAGTACCCAAGCATTTCATTTGAAAACAGAATTACAAAAATTAAATATAATATAGAAGAATTAGGCAATTTAGCTATCAAATCCAACAAAGAGGTTATTTCTTTATTTGATTGTTATGATGAAAAATTATATAATAACATATTAAACCGTTCTAAAGAAATTGATATTAAAGCAGTTGATTTAGAAAGAGAGTGCATTACATTCATGGCAACAGAACAGCCAGTAGCACATGACCTGATATTTATTGAATCTGCAACAAGAGTAATAAGCCACATTAAAAGAATTGGCCGTTTATTAATGAAAACCGCCGAATCCATAAAAAATATTCAGAAAATTGAAATTTCAGATAAAATAATCAAAGAATTAATATGTATGGGAAATTATGTTCAGGACATGCTTGAAAAATCAGTTTACGCTTTTTTAAATCAGGACATGCAAAAAGCAAGGCAACTGGCTATTGATGATGATGAAGTTGATGAGATATATGATTCAATTTTAGCCCAAACAATGTTAATGATTGAAAATAAAGAGATAATTTCACATTTCATGGATCTAATCCTGCTTGCAAGGAACTTTGAGAGAATTGCAGATAAAACTGTCAATATCGGTTCAAGAATAATATTCATGCAAACTTTCAAAAGGCCAGATATCGAATCAGAATAAAATTTAAACAATTTTATTATTTTATTTTTTTAATTTAAGCTAATTTGAACTTCTCCAAGTGTTTCCGCATTTAGCACATCTAATAAAATTAGTCGGCGCTTCATCAGCAGAACGGGTCTGCACAGTCCACCAGTATCCTTTTGTTCCACCGCATTTATAGCAAGTAATTCTTGTTGTTGGCAGTGCTACATCATTCCTATCAGTTACAATCACTTTTGTCTCAGGATTGGTTTCCCCTTCCATATGATATTGTTCTTTTAAATCTTCATCACTTAATGATTTTTCATAGCCGCATGTGCATTTAATGCTGCCGTTTTCAGGCATTAACATTGCACCACAATCAGGACAGAATTCCATATTATTAAACACCATTAAAAATTCGTAAGTATTAGTTTAGTAAAAGTTGTTTATAAAATATTCGAAAAAAAAGTTTAGATGTGGAAGGTTTAACCTTCCACCATTATCAGCTTACCGGTAACAGGGTCTTTGTATACTTTACCCAGTTCAGTATAACCTTGACCAGAACTATTTGAAGTATCTGGTGTTTCATTTAATTGACTGCCCTGATCAACTTCAGTTGTCTGTTTTTGCAGTGCATCCTGTATACTTTGATTTGGATCAACCATTACTTGCATATTCCAGCTTATAATAACAAAAACAAGAAAACCGACAGCAATCACAAGCATCGCATCTACAAGGTTAGTAGTACCTGCCATAGGGTCTTCTTCAACTCTTTTAGACCTGCGTCTTGAATTTTTCCTTACCATAAAACCACTATTTATTCATATAATCTAAAACAGCATCAATTAAAGCATCTAAATCTGACAAATATCTGTCATACCATGAAGCTCTGACTTTACCGATAATGTAACATAAAGCACCAGAACCAATACCTACAATAGTAGTGTTAAATGCAACAGTTAATGAATTTGCAAGAGTATTAATATCTCCAGCACCTAAAGCAGCAAGACCAGGACCCATCGGAATTAAAGTACCCATCAATCCTAAAGTCGGTCCGATACGAGTAATTATATCAGTTTTTTGTAATGAATCTACAGTTTTTTCTTCTTCAAATTCAAATAACTTACTGGCTAAAGCTTCTCTAGAAGAAACGCCTAAAGATTCGGATAATGCAATTTCATTTAAAACTTTTTTCTGTGATTTTGGAATTTCAGATTTTGAAATTACATCCTTTAATCCATCAACAGATTCTGCAGCATTAATATCATAAATTAAATCTCTAATAGTTCCGATTGGAACTTTCTTTCTTGAAGTATACTCTGCTATAACTCCTCCCAATGTAACAATTGAAATAATAACAATAACAAGTAAAATAACCAATACAGGAATTGTTAAACTTTGAGATATTACATCAAGAGAACCTGTTAAAAATTCTCCTCCAGGAATGTTTAAAACCATAATTTTCACCTAAATTTTATTCTAAGATATTTCCACTATTTTTATTTAAAATTATACCGCCAAAAATTAAAATAACGAAGGTTATTATAATCAAAAGCAAATCTTGAGGAGAACTAATTGCAATAGGAGTTACAGTTTTTGACAAAACTGATGCAATATTTGGAATTACAATTGCTGAAAGTAAGAAATATGCTCCAATCAAAAGCATGAAATTACCTAAAACAACAGGATATGGTTTGTTAATGAATCTAACAATCATATTTGACGCGAAGTAAGTTACAATCATTACAACAACTAATGCTATAGCTGCATACCAGCTTAAATTAAGTGAACTTACACCGATAGTCGGTGCAACAATTAAAACACTTGCAATAATCGAACCAAAACAGCACGGACAGGGAGCAATAATAGCAAGAGAAGTTGCAGTAGACGTATTCTTGTCATGTATTTTCCATTCTCTTATTGTAAATAAACCGGCACCAATCATAATTGAAGCCATAATAATATAAAATATTGTATTATAACTAAAAATTGCCTGAACTAGCTGTTCTGCGAAAAAAGAAGCAATATAAGAAATAAGAATTACTCCACCACCATAAGACAGACAGATTACTGCAAAAAGTTTTTTAGGTAAATTAGCTAGACCTGAAGCTAATCCAATTTTCATTCCAAAAACAAGAACCGAAGCAAAAATACCAACTTGCCATAAAACACTCATCATATCCATATTAATTTCCTCAAAATCAATCTTAATTTAATAAATTACATTTACATATTAGTTAAACTAAGTATATAAACTTTTTAAAATCGATGTGTAGCTTAAATACTATCATTAATATATTAAATTTCATCATTTAAATAATAAACAGATAAAAATCAGTAACTTTTAAGGTATTGAAAAAATATACTTATTGTATTAATAAAAAAATGAGGCAAAAAATGTTTTGGAATGAAGAAATTGAAACAATGCCAAGGCAAGACCTTGAGGAATTACAATTAAAAAAACTTCAAGCAACAGTAAAAAGAGCGTTTAATAAAATACCTTATTATAATAAAAGATATACTCAAGCTGAAGTTTATCCAGAAGATATAGAAACTTTAAAAGATATTGAAAAACTTCCATTTATCACAAAAGATGACCTGAGAGAAAGTTATCCCTTTGGACTTTTTGCAGTAGATATTGAAGAAATTAAAGAATTACATTCATCATCAGGAACCACAGGAAAACCTGTTGTATCAGGATATACTGAAAAAGACTTAGATACCTGGGCAGAAACCACTGCTCGAGGATTGAAAATGATGGGACTCGGTAAAGCAGATATATTGCAAAACACTCATGGATATGGAATGTTTACTGGGGGTTTTGGAGTTCACTACGGATGTCACAAAATAGGTGCAACAATTATCCCCATTTCCACCGGCCAAACTAGAAGACAGATTGAAATCATGAGCGATTTCGGCACTACAGGATTAATATTTACTCCATCATATGGAATCCATATTGGAGAAGTTGCTCTTGAAGACGGAATCAATCCAAAAGATTTAGGAATTAAAGCTATCGGTTTTGGAGCCGAAATGTGGACTGAAGAAATCAGACAAAGAGTTGAAGAACTTTTCGGAGCAAAAGCATACAACATCTATGGATTAACAGAACTTATGGGACCGGGCATAGGTGTAGAATGCGGAGAACAAAACGGATTACACATAGCAGAAGACATTTACTATCCGGAAATTATTGACCCTAATACCGGAAAGGTAATTGGCAGCGAAAAATCTGGAGAATTGGTTTTAACCAATTTGGAAAGAGAAGGAATGCCAGTTATAAGATTTAGAACAAAAGATTTAACCACACTTACCTATGAAAAATGCAGCTGCGGCAGAACCCATGCAAGAATGAGTAGAATAACAGGCAGATCTGATGATATGATTAAAGTAAAAGGAGTAGCTATTTTCCCGTCACAAATCGAAAAAGCATTACTTAAAGTTGGTGATGTAGAGCCTCATTACATGATTATAGTTACTAGGCCTGGAACTTTAGATGAAATTGAAGTGAAAGTAGAAGCATCACAGGATATTTTCTTTGATGGTGTAAAAGAAATGATAGCAATCCAAGAAAAAATTGGTAAATCCATTGAAAATGAAACTGGAATTCGTGTAAAAGTAACTCTCGTTGAACCAAAAACATTACCAAGATTCGAAGGAAAAGCTAAAAGAGTAATTGATGAGAGAAACTTGCACTAGGTGATGAAAATGAAAATCAAACAGTTATCAGTATTTTTAGAAAACAGAAAAGGCAGCTTATCAAAACCTTTAGAATTACTTTCCAACAACAATATAAATATTAGGGCAATGTCCATGGCAGATACTTCTGAATTCTGCATTTTAAGACTTGTTGTAAATGACCCGTTAAAAGGAAAGGAAATTTTAGAGGAAAATAATTTCCTCGTTAAGGTTACAGACATCATCGGTGTTGAAATGAATGATGCACCGGGCGGCCTTACAGAAGTTTTAAAAGTCTTAAAAGATAATGAAATCGATTTAGAATACCTTTATGCATTTACACATGATAAAACAAATAAAGCTATTTTATTACTTCACACTGACAATCTTGAAGGATTGATTTCTGCATTACAGGAAAACAACATACCCCTTGTTCCAAGCAGTGAAGCATACAATTTATAGATAATTTTTAATTATCTATTCTTTTTTTAACCTTGAGAAAATATCTCAATTCAGTATCAATAATAATTTTAATTGATTTAGGTTTTTTGGCGAATGGTTGAGTAAATCATTGCCATTCCAAATCATATAATGGTTTTACTTTTGTAAACATGAAAAGAGGAACAACAGTAATTTTATTTTATTTTTCTATGGTGAATCCGTGGTTTTGCGCTTTAGTTACAAAGACAGTGCCCTTATCACCAATAATCTCTTTAGTTTTTTCAACAATCTCCTCGTTTGATTCATCAAAAACAGTGTATAAAACAGGGCCGAATGAAGAAATACCTACACCATATGCACCTGCATTTTCAATTGCTTTCATAATTGGCAAATAGTTATCGTCAAGGGAATGTTCTAATTTGTTGAATCCAACTTTTTGAAGTTGGCTTACAGCCCATCCGAAGTTTTTAATATCTTTTTCAAGCATGAATGGAATAAGATTCATTAAAATTAAGTGAGATACCTGCTCCACTTCTTCTTTTGGAATAGGGCAATAAGTTTGGAAAACATCTACTTCATCATCACCTTCCATGTGTTTTTCTATTTTAGGAATGGCTATTAATATGTTCCATTCTTCCGGAAAATCATATCTTGCAATCAATGTTGCAGGCTTTGCTTTAGAAGCTCCTGAAGGTAAAAATAAAGGTTTTTCCTCTTTACTGTGACCACCGTCTACAATAAATCCTCCCAAATCATGAGTATATGTTCCTATTCCAGAAGTTCCTCCCCTTCCAACAACACTACTAAGGGTTCTGCTTTCTACTTCAATACCCATAGTCTCAGTTATTAGGTGAGCGGTTGATATGGCAATTTGAGTTCCACTTCCAAATCCTGAATGTGGAGGATATGTCTGATGAACAATAAATTTAAAACCGGAATCAATACCGAAGTGCTCAACAGTTCTTTTAGCAGCATTTGGAATTTTTTCACTACATTCCATAATTGCTTCTTCATCATCTACGGTATCTGCAAATTCGAGTTCTATTCCGCTGTCTATCTGTTTAACTTCTAACACAAATTGAGGGTCCTGTAAAGCAAGACCAATTCCACCATCGACTCTTCTATATGACCCATTTAAATCAATAAGAGACATATGTATTCTTGAAGGTGCTCTAATAATCATTTTTTCACCATATATAAATTTATCTTATATATTTATGTATATGAAGTTTTATAAAGTTTTGCATAAAAAAATCAGTAAAATTAAACATCTGATTGATGGCGGTTTTGTAATGGTCTAGAATAAAGATTTATATGATTATAAAAGAAAAAAAGTTAGACTAGAAAAAATCTAGTCTTGGGTAGAAGGTACGCGAGTAGCCAACTCTTTGTTTAATTCGTAAATTAATCTGTTATCGCCATCAGCTAATTTAACTTTAGCAACCAGTTCCATTGCATTTTCTTCTTCTTCAACTTGCTCTTCAACAAACCATTGAAGGAAATTGTTAGTTGCGTGATCTTTTTCTTCAATAGCAATGTTTACCAAATCATTAATAAGGCCAGTTACTTTTTTTTCATGTTCTAAAACATGTTCAAATGCGGCAAGGGGACCATCCCATTCAGTTTGAGGTGCTTCAATTTCAGTCAATGTAACAGAAGCTCCTCTTCTAATAATGTAGTCATAGAATTTTAATCCGTGATCTAATTCTTCATTTGCCTGTACTCTCATCCAATTAGCAAAACCAGATAAGTCTTCATCTTCAAAATAAGCTGCCATTGATAAGTATAAATATCCTGAGTACATTTCAGCGTTTAATTGAGCATTTAATGCTTTTTCCATATTTTCAGATACCATTATATCACCATTGTAATTTTTGTTGTTAATTTCATATAAATTTTAAGATAAATGAAGGACATAATTGATAATATGATTGAAAAGTCACTTTATGAAAACTACACAATCGATTTTGATGATAAGATAACACCAACAAAAAACGATTACATTTTTATTTTTAACAGCAAACGGGAATTATATCTGGACGAAAATAATAAATTACCTAATACACTTGACGGCTTTGATACCAATTTTTGTTTATATATAGGAAAATATGAAAATAAAAAAGCATTTATTGCAAATGTTAATACAGAAGACTCGTTTTACTCTCTTAAAGATATTTACGAATTTGATAAAGATTTATATTTAATCAGTGGAAAGGCCGTTCTTGTTAACGACTGGTATATATCACATCAATTTTGCGGAAAATGCGGCACTAAGACCCAAATAGATGAAAAAGACATGATGTTAAAATGCCCAGAGTGCGGTCAAAACCATTATCCCCGTATTGCCCCTGCAATTATTGTAGCCATAAGAAAAGGTGATGAACTGCTCATGGCAAAACACAGCTATCATGAAACAATAAAATATGCTTTAATAGCAGGTTTTGTTGAACCTGGGGAATCCATTGAAGAAGCAGTGCACAGAGAAGTTTTAGAAGAAGTTGGAATTAAAATTAAAAATCTGAAATATGAAAAAAGTCAATCCTGGCCATTTCCAAACTCTCTAATGCTTGGTTTTAGTGGCGAATATGAATCTGGCGACATTAAAGTTGACGGAGATGAAATCCTAAAGGCAAAATGGTTTAAAAAAGATGAAATCATAAGATATGACTCAGACATCAGCATATCTGACTGGTTAATGCAGAACTTTATTGACAGTGTTTAAATCGTTTATTCCGTCTTTTAACCTTTTAAGCCCATCTTTTAACAATTTTTCAGGGCATGCTATATTCATCCTTAAGAAATCATCACCATTTTGACCAAATTCAACACCGGGAGATAGGAATAACCCCTGTTTTTTTCTTAAAAAGTCAGATAACTCTCTTGAAGGCATTTTTAAACCTGAACAGTCAAGCCATAATAAATAAGTTGCATCACTTTCAACCAATTTAATCATCGGCAATTCCTCTTCCAAATATTTTTTAACAAAGGATCTGTTTTCAAACAGCACATACTTAAGCCCATCCAGCCATTCTTCCGATTCATTATAAGCTGCAATAACCGCTATTGAAGCAAATACATTACATGAATCCGAATTATCAATATGCATCTGAGTTTCAATACTTTCTAAAAATTCTTTATTTTTAGTGTGAACTATAGAACTTTTAAAGCCGGCTATATTAAATGATTTTGAAGGGGACAGGCAGGTTATTGTATTTTTATTATTTGAAGATAATTCAAAAGGATTATATTTAAGACCATTATCTGTTAAATCACAGTGAATTTCATCAGATACTAAAATAACATCATGCTTTGAGCATAAATCACCTATTCTTGCCAAATCTTCTTTTGACCAAAGTTTACCAATCGGATTGTGGGGATTGCAGAGAATCATCATTTTAACCTTTGATAATTTATCCTCCAAATCATTAAAATCAATTGAATATTTTCCATTTTCATATACTAATTGATTTTCAACGACTTTACGGTTATTCTCTTCAATAACATGGAAAAATACATGATAAACCGGAGACTGGATTAATATTTCATCACCATCATCGGTCAAACATCTTATTATTGATGATATGGAAGGCATTATCCCTATTGAATATAACATGTTCTCCTTAGACATTTTAAAGCCATATCTTCTATCCCACCATCCAATATAGGAATCAAATAATTCATCTGGAACAATTGTATAACCGTATACAGGATGATTTATTCTTTTTAAAATTGCTTCCTGTATGGCAGGCGCTACTTTAAAATCCATATCTGCTACCCACATAGGCAGTTCATCACCAAAATAATCCCATTTCATTGAATTGGTGTTTCGTCGGTCTATTACGGTTTTAAAATCATATTTAATATTTTTCATAGTGAATCCTTCCCTCATCAAATTTGTCCATAAATTTATTCTGCCAGCCTTTAGCAGGATAACCCACTGTAATTATACAAAACGGTTTTAAATCAGCAATATCATCAATTCCAATAATTTCAGCAACATTAACCATTTTTTCCTCATCAGGTGCAACACCATTCCAAAGTCCGCCCAAGCCAAGATTGACCGCTTCAAGCAACATATTTTCAGCAGCAGCACTCATATCCTGTTGCCAAACAGTTTTATAAAATGCTCTTTTAATATTGGCAACAAGTACAATTGCCACAGGTGCATTTTTCACGCGAGGTTTAATCTCACCAAGGCAGGATAAAGTTTCTTTGTTTTTAATTACAATAAATTCCCAAGGTTCACAACCAAGTCTTGATCCGGGTGCTTGCATTCCCGCTTTTAATATTTTTAATATCAAATCATCGCCAACGTCCCTGTCCTGATATTCGCGGATACTTCTTCTTGTGTTAATTACTTCATCAAAGTCAAACATATTTATAAATAACATGACTATCATATAAATAATTATTTTTATAATGGAGGTAAAATTAAATGGAAATTGAAAACCCCTCAGGAATATTCTGCTTTATTCTTGGTTTAATATTCATTTTATTCCCTATGTTTTCATCAGGACTAATTTCAATAATTGTTGGATTAAGTTTATTGTTCTTTGGTATTTCAGCAATACTCATGGGATATAATATGAGAAATTATAGAAACAGATTCTCTACTGCCGTAATGATAATCGGAATCATATCAGTTATTCTTGGAATTGCATTTATATTCTTTATCAATGCCATTTCATTTATAGTTGCATTCCAGTTCTATATTGTTGGATTTATAATGATTGCATTTGGAATAACTGGATTATTGTCTAAAATGAATCGTATATCCTCATTCACATCAGTACTCGTTTTACTAATGGGTATTGTAGTTATTGCACTTGCAGTATTTGCACTTAACCAGCCGATATACATATCAATAATTATTGGTATTGTTTTAATTATTGAAGGCTTAAACTTTTTATTGGATGATTGAAACTCGGTTAATATAAAAACAGATAAAAATTTTTTAAGTGTGAAAAGTAAATTCTCACACTTTTAACTATTTAATTTTTTTTAAAATCAATACTATTATTTTTGCAGAACTCTTCAATTTGATTAATTATATCGCAGATATCCTCATTTTGATATTCATTTTTGAAATAATATACAACCGGCTGAACATCATTATAAACAGTAATCACCAAATACTGGTTATTAATGAAACTGACTTTCAGCGTATTATATGTTTGAATTTCATTTATAATATCATTTTGAGCTTTTTTAGACGGTGTTTCATTTCCAATTGATTTAATTTCACTATTTTCATATGAATTCTGAAGATTAATCATGTTGTCTTCATCAGTCAATACTTCATTTTGAGGTTCCATTTCGCATAATTTTTCTTTAAATAGCTTTGCATTGTGTAATTTTTCCTGAATGTGATTTAATTCATTTTTAAGTTCTTTTTCTTCTTCAATTAATGAATTGATAAATGCTTCACTTCCGTTATTGAATTCTTCATACATTTCAAGCACATCTCTTGGAGACAAAATTGACTGGTCCTTAAAGAAATCTTTTGTATGCTGTTTTACACGTATACTTAAAGGTTTCAAGTTTTCCTTTCTTGATTTGTAATCGAATATTTCTTCTGCAAAATCATTACTTCTTTTGTGAAGAGCCTGCATTTTTGAGGTAAACATTTTTTCGAACTCTTCACGTGTCATATCTTCGGGAAAATTAAATTCAAATTCACCTGGAGTATATGAACCTCCAAATCTTTCATTTCCGAATTCGAATTTTCTAGTTCTTTTTTGGTTTGTCATTGTATCACCTATTTGTATTACAAAATTAAATTTTGTATACAATAATATATTGCGATAAGGAAGTATATAAATGTATTCATTTTAAAAAAATGTATACGTGGAAAAATTTTAAAAAAAATAATGGCCAGATTATTTGCTTAATTCAGCACCAATCTCAAAAGCTTTTTCCAAATCCTTTGGAAATTGTAAAATCCATTGTTTTTCTTTAGCCTCTTGTGAAAAACCAGCCATATTAAATTTAGAATAATCACTTACCTGAATTGTATCGCAAACAGGATATGAAACAATTTTACCGTTTAAAAATGAGAATAAAAATTCGGTGCTTGCCAAACTTTCTTTCATAGAATTTTCATAATAATCCAAAGGAGCATTCATAGTATAAAATATTCCAACATCAACTTTACCGGTATAATAGCTTGATCCATCATCATAAGAAAGAATGCAGAATATCAATCTTTCAACCAAAGCTCTGAATTCACTTGTAGGTTGGCCAAAATAAATCGGAGACCCAATAAGTAAAGCATCAGCATCCAATATTTTTTCAATTAAAGGTGATAAATCATCTCTCCAGTAACATATGCCTTTAGTTTTTTCTTTTAATTTACAAGCAAGACAGCTCCTGCAACCTGTAAAAACCAAATCATATAAATTAAAATATTCGGTTTCAGCACCAACAGATTCAGCTCCCTTTTGAGCAGACTGCATTATTTCAGCCGTATTCCATTTTTTCCTCGGACTTGCATTAATTACAATTGTTTTCATTTAATCACATTAAAAACTTAATTAAAAAAATAGTAAAATGTGTGAAAATACACACTTTTAAATAAAATATTATTTTTTAACTTCAATAATAGTTTTTCCGTTCATGTAAGGGACTAACACTTCAGGAATCTTGACACTGCCGTCGGCCTGTTGGTAATTTTCTAAAATACAGCACATGGTTCTCTCAGTAGCAATAGCAGTACTGTTTAAAGTGTGCAATACCTGAGCATCTCCGGAACCGGCTTTTCCATAACGTGTTTTAGTTTTACGTGCCTGATAATCTTTACAGTTAGTGCAGGAAACTAATTCTCTAAATGCTCCGGAACCCGGAAACCATGCTTCCAAATCATATTTGATAGCTGCATTATCATTTAAAGCAGATGAAACAATAGCTATTATCTGATATGGAAGACCTAATTTCTGATAAATCCTCTCAGTTACTTCCATTAAATGATTATGCTGATTTCTTGAATCATCAGGTGTTGAATAAATGAACTGTTCAATTTTTTCAAATTGGTGAACCCTAAATATTCCTAAGGTATCCTTTCCGTGAGATCCTGCTTCTTTTCTAAAACAGGTTGAAAGTGCACAGTATCTCAATGGCAGGTCTTCCGGTGAAATTATTTCATTTCTGTGAAGCGCCGCTAATGTCTGCTCAGCAGTTGCAATCAGATACAAATCTTCATTTTCCACTTTGTATAATGTTTCTTCAAATTCACCAAGTTCAGAGGTTTCGGCTGCAACTTCACCTTTGACAAAAAATGGTGTCTGCATCGGAATATATCCTTCGGCTTCAAGTTCTGATAATGCAAATTGGATTAATGCCAGGTTCAGATGCAAAATATCCCTTTTTAAGTAGTAGAAACGAGCCCCTGAAATTTCAGCAGCAGTTTCAAGGTCGGCTCCATCGATTTTTTTAATTAAATCTACATGGTTTAAAAGTTCAAAATCATACTCTGGAATTTCACCGTAGGTTGTAATCACCACATTATCGTCTTCGGTATCTGAAATCGGCACATCCTCATCAATAATGTTTCCAACTTTATATCTGTAATCATCTCTAAGTTTAAGAAAGTCTGCATTTTTAGCACTTAATTCCTTAATATCATTAGCCACCTGTTTGGATTTGGCGATAACCTCTTCAAAATTACCTTCTTCTTTTGCTTTTTTAAATGATTTAGACAATTTATTCTTTTCAGACCTGAGCAAGTTAAGTTTTTTCTCACCGTCTCTCCATAAATTATCATATTCAATTACTTTTTCGACATTTACTGTGTCTCTAAATCTCTTCTTTTCAGAGTCAATAATTAATTGAGGATTTTCTCTGAATAATTTTATATCTAACAATTTTTGTCCCCTGATTTTTTAATCATTATATAATATGATTTTTTTATTTTTTAAATGTAATGATTAATTCATAAAAAAAGATTTTAAAAAATTATTAAAAACAGCAAAAAATAGTAAATCTGGGTGTATTAATTTGAGGATTTATACAAGATTGAAAAAAATAAAAAAAGAAGTAGGAAATTAGAATGAAAGACTAGAATATATTCCTTTTAAGGTAAAGGAGTTTGTATTCCAATTTGCTACTTTTCCAAATGAATTTCTTGAGCTTGTTGCGTCAACAACACGCCATGTGTCACCAACTAACACTTGAACCCATACGTGACCGTATGTGCTTCCACTGGTAAATTTACATGTTCCGTGGACATATCTGGCTGCGAGTCCTGCATTTCTGTACATGGCAACTAATAAGTGTGAGTGATCTACACAGTTTCCTGCTTTGGCATTTAAAGTGCCTACTGCACCATATTTGGTGTTGTAATAGAAACTATAAGATAAAGTATCCCTTACATATTCAAATATCTTTTTAGCCTTGGCTTCATCAGAAGTTAAACCTTTAGTTAATGAATCAACCAGAGCTTTGATTTTAGCATTATTCACCTGACAGTTAGTAGAAGCTTTAAGATATGCTGTTAAGTCTTTGATAGTATTTTTCTCATTTAACCCGGTACCAGTAGCCCCAACTCCAGATTCAGAACTAGATCCGGAAGCGGAATGACTAATGGTTACAGTATTAGGTAAACGATTATTAGTACTATAGAAAGCCAAGATACGTGAAAATGCATCAACTAGTTCAGAGTAAATAATATTACCTACTGCAGAACCAGAGTAATTAGGAGCTTTTTTATTAGTTTTCATATAGCTTGCAGTATTTTGAGCTACTTTAATAAAGTTGGCTTTATCCAAATCCTTTGATTTGATAGTATCTCCGGAAGGATTGCTTGGAGCAGATATGCCTTCAACTATAGTAATGTCCTTAGTATTGGAGTTACCTAATTGATAAATGGCCTGACTCATCAAATACATGAAATCATGTAATGAAAATTTAATTCCCGCCACAGTAACAGTGGACGGCAATACCTTATTTTTTTCATAGTATGATTTCAAATTAGAAGCGCCAAGAACAATATTCTTAACAGATATTGTTTTAGTTATAGGCTGCGGATTTGTATTCGTATTTGTACTAACACCCACAGATTCACTGCTTGGCAATTTTTGATTATCATAATAATCTGCTAAAACTTTAGCAAACAATTCTATTAAAGACTCGTACTTAATTTCACTATTACCTAAACTCGCATAGTTTGGAGCACGACCGTTACTTACAATATAAGAACTTACTCTTTTTGCCACATCAACATATTGTGCAGTTGTTAAAGTACCTTTAAATGAACCGGAAGGATCAGCAGGATTGCCTGATGAAACTGGTTTAATTTGTGATGAAGCTTTGCCTGCATTAATCTGCTTGACAGCTTCACTCATCAGATACAAGAACTGGGAAATTGAATAACTTACTCCTGCAACAGTAACTGTTTTTGGAATTTCTTTTTTTGAATCAATAGTATTCTTTAAGTTAATTGCAGTAGCTATAATCTCTTCAATTGATACGTACCCACTAACACTTGAGGATGTTTGAGATAATGAATTGAAATCCACAAAGTTAGTTGTACCCCATCTGAATATGATTATTCCTGGAGCTTTACTATTAAATGCAGCCTGTGCATCAGTTTTAATGGCAGAAGCTGATAGTTTGGTAGGATTTGAATCAGATACATATCCCTGTATACCTGCCCATACCTGAGCTCCTTTGGAATTGTCAATATACCATTTTGCAGTGGTTGTAATCCATGCTGAAGTTTTGCCGTAGTTTCCTTTATAAATCATTGGAACAACTACATCCATGTATTTACTGATCACAGAATAATCCTGACCGTAGTAATATGCACTGCTTGTAGTTTCAGGCATCAATGCACATGAAACGATAATATTAGAATCAATATTATGAATAGCTCCAACGATATCTTTAACAAAAGTATTTATAGCTTCAGTACCGCCAACAGTCTCATTAGCATTGCCTGGATATCTTAAATAATCCAGGTGTACTCCTGCAATACCTTTAATTTTTGCATATTTTTGAGCTTCAGTTATTTTTTTCTCAAAAAATGCTGTATTAGGCTTACCGTCCTTAACAGGATTTGTCCAAGTTCCACCTTCCATAAATACCTGCATCCAAATATGAACCCTCATTCCTAACTTTTTAGCATTATCTATCCATGATTCCACCACAGATTGACCATGAGTTTCAATCGCTTTAAAGTTTAAGAATAAATCAGTAGTTCCCTGTGAAGCTAAGTTATTAAGGCTTACACTCTTCATATCTTGTCCATAAACCCAATATCCATAAGCATCATTTGGTTTTTTATCAACAGAAATATTAACCTTACCAGAACTAGGTGCATAATCATTATCACCAGTTGCAAGATAATTAAGTGAAACTGAATAATTTCCAGCTGCAAGATTTACATTAAATGTTGCATATCCATTTGAAGCTGTAGTAGCCTGATAGGTTTTGGAATTAACAGTCAGTTTAATTACTTTACCGCCTAAAGCCTTACCGGAGTTATCCTGTAGTAAAATTTTGTAAGTTTGTGCACCCTGGCTGAAGGAATTTCCGCTTTTCCAAACAAGATTAACAGGAACTCTTTCTTTAGTTGTGATAGTTGAAGATCCAGTTTTGGCGTTAAATATTGAATCGCCATTAAATTTGTAGGTTATAGTGTATTTGCCCGGATTTAGACCAATAGGCAATGAAACTATTCCCTTCTCATCAGTGGTTTTAGTATATGACACACCATTAACAGTGAAAATAACAGTTTTTTTCGCTAAAGGCGTATTACCTGAAGTTAATGCAACTTTAAATGGTAAATCAGCACCTTTACCAAAAGTAGTTCCACTTTTAACAGTGAATTTAGGCGTTTTACTGGAAAATATATATACTTTATTAGAAGCACTGGATGCTGTATAGAAAATATTTCCTGCAAAACTGTATTTTACTGTATAAGTGCCTTCCTTTAAATAAGGCAATGTAAGTGAAGCTACCCCTGCACTATTACTCTTTGCAGAATATGTTTTACCGTTAATTGTGAATTTAATTACTTTTCCGCTGCCCGGAGCATAACCTAAACCGTTATGCAATGTAACTTTAATAACCTTCTTATCACTTTCAAAGAATGTGTAACTACTGGAAATAAGTTTAGAACTAGTCTTACTGATTACTTTAACTGTGTTGGTTTTTGTTAAACCGTCAACGTTATAAGAAATGATTTTGTATGTACCTGTCTTGAGACTGGTCATTGAAAGACTAGCAACACCTTTACCATTAGTTTTCTTAGTGTATGTTTTTCCGTTAATCTTAAACTTAACATTTTTATTAGTTAAAGGTTTACCTTCACTGTTTAAGAATGTTGCATAAAACAGCCTTCCGTCAGTGTAAACTTTGGAAATATCACTTGCAGTGATAGTGGATAAAACCTTAATTGTATTTTTAAGTTTATAACCGGAAACAGGATCTTGAGATGTAATCGTATATGTTCCAGGATTAAGATTAATGGTTAGGGAAGCAACACCTTTCGAATTAGTCTTTTTAGTATATGTAACTCCATTAACAGAAATTTTAACATTAGTATTTGCTAATGGATTTCCATTTCCATCTAAAAAAGTTGCCTGGTATTGATTACTTCCTTTATAATACTTAGTAAGATCTTTTGAACTAACAGTAGATAAAACTTTAATGACATTAATAAGCTTAAAACCAGTAATAGGATTTTCAGATGTAATATTGTATAATCCTGGGTAAAGATTTATTTCTAAAAAAGCAACCCCAAACTCATCAGTCATTCTAGTATAAGTAACTCCATTAACAGTAATATTAACTTCACTATTAACCAGCGGATTACCATACTTATCCAGGAATGTTGCATAGTATTGGTTGCTTCCTTTGTAATATTTAGTAAGATCTTTTGAAGTAACAGTATTAGATGCATCAATAGTTTGAGAACTATTGTTTTCTAAATTTGATGAATCATCTTCATCAGCACCATCACTTAAAGAGTTATTTTCAGCGTTAGTCGATAAATTATTTGATTCTCCAGATTCCAAAACTCCTTCACCTACAGACAAATCATTATCAACATTTGTCCCTTCAGATGCAGAACTCACAGATGAGTCAGCATCATCATCTATTTGGGTTGAAATATCAGATGAGTTATCAAGTAAGTTTGCAGAATATGAATCTGTAACATTTACATCACCTGCTGAGACTGCACCCGCTGATAATACAGCAGCCATTGCAACCAATAATGCAAGTAACATTTGTTTGTTCAAAATATTTTACCTCCATAACAATTTTTTTATTTCATCCATGAGACATCCGTCTCACTTCAAGAATACGTTTAGTCAAATATCTTATATAAAGCTTTTTATTCCTTAAAACACTTTAAATGAGTCTAATTTTTAAAAATAAGGTTAAAATATAATAAAAATAAGATATTAAGAACAAATGAATATGAATCTAGCTATAAAAATTTTAAAGTATATGAAATGAAATATTAAGATAACAGATTATATCAAATTACAAACAGTAAGTACAAGACCCATTATATAAAATAACATGTGATTATAAGCTATTTAATCTAAAATCATTGATTTCATTTAAGTTATAGTAAAAAACAATACATATAATCACTAACATTTAAAAATAAGGTCAAATAATCAAAAAGCTATAAAAATATTAAAAATCCAAAATAAAACAATTTTTGAACCGGATTTTGTGTATAAAACATGGACAAAAACATTTAAAAAGTTATAAAAAATAAGTCTAAAAAAAATAGAAAAAAAATGTAAAATTAAATTAATTTTACATTATTGAAGGTCCAATCACTACAACAGATTATAATAATTTTTCCCTAAAAACAGACTTAAGTTCTGTTTTAGTTTTATCAGTATAGTTTTCACGGTCAACACTGAATATTGCCATTTCATACATTATCTTATTTAATGACCGACCCTTTTCAGTCAGATAATATCTAACATTCTTTTTATCATATTTGTCAGCTATGCGCTTAATTAAACCATTATCCTCCATATCTTTAAGACAACTGCTTAAAACTCTATTGGATAATTTAGGTTTATCTTCTTTAAATTCATGGAAACGGGATTTGCCAAAAAATAAATCGTTTATGATTTGCACAACCCATTTTTTTCGAATTAATTGAATAACATTATCTATTGGGAAACTATTTAATTGAGCATTTGCATTCACAATAAACCCTCCAATAAATTTATTATTTAATAAATAATTATTTTTTAAATATTTAAAGTTAATGATTATGGTGAGCAAATGGTTACCAAAAGCATTTAAATATGATTTGTCCAATAGATGTATTGAAGAGATGGTGATAAATCAAAAAACCTGTGAATGAACATGACCCTCCATTTTCCTCCCAATAGAAAATAAAGCAAATAAAAAAAATATAATCATGTGATTTCAAGACTTTTTTGAAAAAAGCGTTGAGCTTAAAATACCAATCCCAAAATATTCCCTAAAGAATTAATACAAAAAGCCATCTCTCATTTTCGGCATGATATAATTATCATTGCCATTATTCTATTTTTTTTAATTTAAAAGATTATAACAGTTTTTCTTCCCATTCTTTAACTTTAAATCCAACCAACACAAAATCATCATCTACAACAATTGGCCTTTTAACAAGCATTCCATCTGTGGCTAAAAGTTTGAACTGATCTTTTTGAGACATTTCAGGAAGTTTATCTTTTATTTTATTTTCTCTGTATATCTTGCCGCTGGTGTTGAAAAATCTTTTTAAAGGCAGATCAGATTTATTATACCATTCTTCAAGTTCATCCTCTTTAGGATTATCTTCTACAATATGCCTTAATTCGTATTCTATATTGTGTTCGTCTAACCATTTCATAGCTTTTCTTGATGTGGAACATTTTGGATATTGTACAAATAACACCGTTACCCCTACCTTTTATTTTATCAAATCAAAATATATCCATCATGATAAAAATAGTTAATGACTAACTAAATTTAAATCAGCAAAAATTAATCTAAATAATGAAACAACACCGATTAATGCTGTAATGAATTCAATAACTGCTGATGAAAAATCTAAAATAGCCAAAAAATAAATTACATAAATCGCACTATTTACAATAAAACTTGTTTTAATCGGTTTTATGGTTTTTAGATAGTAATTGCATAATGTAATCTGGACAATTGCAACAATGGGCAATAAACCAACAATACCCATTGTATTTACCAGCCAGCCAAGAGAAACCGAAATAATGATAAAAAAGATTGTCCATTTAAAGGTCAATCTGTCATAGTAAACCATTGCATTTCTTGACGCTGCAATAGCCATAGTTACAACACCTGTCCATGATAAGAAAAATACTGATGAAATTATTAAAATGAAAGCATTGAAAAACTGATACTTGTATACATCTTTCTCATCGTTAACACACATGCTAAGTATAATGAAAATACCTGCAATTAATGATACTGCATTACCTATGAGGATATTAAGCGGCAAATTCATATTATCTTTTCTAATCTTAACAATTCAATCTTTTTATCCAAGCCACCGGCATAACCTGTAAGTTTTCCATCTGCACCTAAAACGCGATGACATGGAATTAAAATAGAAATTGGATTCTGTCCAACTGCTCCTCCAACAGCCTGAGCAGACATTGTATTTGAAATTTCAGATGCAATCTCCCCATAGGTCAATGTCTCACCGTAAGGAATCTGAGACAAGATTTTCCAAACTTCAAGTCTAAATTCACTGCCCAGGGGGTTTAGTTTAAAGTTAATTTCAGGATTTTTGCCATTGAAATAATCATCAAACCATTTTTTAACCTTTTTAAAAATAGGCAAATCATCATTTTCGATTGCATCAGTTATGCCGTTTTTAAAAAATTTTTGATTGTAAAACCAAACCCCACAAATAGCTTCACCATCACTTACAATTAGCATTTCACCAAGGGGAGAGGAATAATCAGTTGAGTAGTACATATTAATCACAGGTATGATTTAAAAAATGCTTCGAATTCCTCATCATCCATAGGTTCTGGAGTTGACACATTTTCATTAGACATTATATTTGAAGCAAGACTCCTGTATTCTTGTGCTTCCTTGCTGTTCGGGTATTTTTCTACAACGGTTTTTGCATCTAATTCAGCCTCTTGAATTAAATTGCTTCTATGAATAGTACCAATAACTTGTGTACCAATCTTTTCGGCAAAGTCATTGACAATACGTTCCTCATTTTCAACATTTCTGCAATTACAAACAATACCGCTTAAGTTGCCTTTAAGTTTTTTAACACCCTTTACAATATTATTTGCAGCATATAATGCCATATATTCACCTGAAGTCACAATTACTACCTCATCAGCATATTTTTCACGGAGAGGAACTGAAAAACCCCCGCAAACTACATCCCCCAATACATCATAAACTACAACATCAAGATCCTGGTCAAAAACACCTAAGTTTTCAAGGCGTTTCATAGCAACAATAACACCACGTCCGGCACAACCCACACCAGGTTCCGGACCTCCGCTTTCAACGCATAAAATGTCTTTAAATCCTTTAAAAACCAAATCATCAATTTGAGGTTTTCTATTATTCTTTAAAGTATTAACAACAGTCGGAATTCTTGAACCATATAATGTACGTGTTGTGTCTGCCTTAGGATCACAACCGATTACAAGGCAATTTAAATCATCATTAGCCCATATGGCAGATAGATTGGCTACAGTAGTGCTTTTTCCGATTCCACCCTTTCCATAAATAGCTATTTTTTTAATCATTGGCATTCCTCTCAACTAACTTATAAACAAAATCATTCTCCCTTACTTTTGTTGTAATTGCAATTGCTACATTTGAACCTTTCTTAACGCTTTCAACGGTTTTGCCTTCAATTTGCATAGAATCTATTGTATGGGCAATGGATCCGGTAGTTCTGCCCTGAATTAATATTTTATCACCAAGTTTTAAATCATCCCAGATTCTAAGTTCTGCTGCATTAACTTTATTATAATAATTTACAACCTGACCAATATCTTTTTTAATATATTTAGATTGATTATCCTCGCTTGTCTCGAATGGAGTGTAAAAATAAAAATTAGTATCAAATCCACGATTGAAAACACTTTTAAGCCCGTCCATCCATTCATCCTTAACTTTATAATTTAATGGATTATCATTATAACTGTCAATGGCTTGTCTGTAAATTCCAGTAACATTTGCGCCGTAATCAGGACTTCTAGATCTTCCTTCAATTTTAAATGAAGCAACACCACTTTTCATAAGTTCCGGAATATATTCAATCATGCACATGTCTTTAGGTGAAAAAAAGTTAGTCCTATAACTTTCATCATCACTTTTGGCAACAATAAAACTTTCATCCTCAACATCTGAAAAGTTTACAACACTATCTTCACCATCCTCATAAGTTAATGTCCAATTCTTGCGACATGGCTGTAAGCAATCTCCACAATTAGCGCTTCTACCATAAAGACCATAACTTAAAAAGCAGCGCCCGGAAATCGCCATGCAGATAGCACCATGAATAAAAATTTCTGTTTCAATCGGTGATTTTTCAGTTATTTCACCAATTTCTTTTAATGAAAGTTCCCGTGAAAGAATTGCCCTTTTGGCACCTAATTTCTTAAGGGTTTTCAAAGTATAGGAATTGGTAACATTTTCCTGAACACTGATATGTGCTTCAAGATCATGAGAAACAGTATTTTCAATCAATCCTATATCAGATAAAATAAGTCCGTCTATTTCAGATGATGAAATAACCTCAAGATTGCTGTCAAGCTTACAAGCCGATTTCTCGTTTAAAATTGTGTTGGTGCACAAATAGGTTTTAGCCCCATATTCCTGAGCCGTTTTGGACACATCACTTAAATCGTCCAGTGCAAAATTTTTGGCATTGGCCCTCATATTAAAATCGTCAAGGCCAAAGTAAACAGCATCAGCGCCATTTTCTAAAACAGCACGAAGCGAAATGAAATTTCCGGCAGGAGCTAATAGTTCAACCATAAATATCTAAGGTTTGTAGTAAGTTTCAGCTTCAAGACCGTCTGGAATCTCAGTAGGATATTCCTCATTTATACATCCCAAACACAAATCCTCTTTAGGCATTCCAATAGCTTCAACTAAAGCTTCAAGAGTAATATAACCTAATGTATCAATCTCAAGCTGATTTTTAATCTCTTCAATAGAATAATTAGCCGCAATTAACTCTTTTTTTGTCGCCATTGCCACACCATAAAAACAAGGGGAAATTACCGGAGGGCAACCTACCAAAAAGTGGATTTCAGCAGGTTCTGCTTCTTTTACAAGGTCCAATAATTTTTTAGAGGTGGTTCCTCTTACAATACTATCATCTATTAAAATAATCTTTTTGCCTTTAATAGCATCTTTAATTGGATTTAATTTAAGCCTGACTGCTAACTCACGTTCTTCCTGAGTTGGCATGATAAATGTACGTCCGACATACCTGTTTTTAATTAATCCTTCACCGTATGGAATTCCGGAAGCTCTTGAGTATCCAATAGCTGCAGGAATCGAAGAATCAGGTACTGGAATTACAACATCAGCATCAATAGGATATAATTCATGCAGTTGACGGCCAATATTAACTCTACTTTCATAAACATTGATTCCATCAATATTACTGTCAGGTCTTGCGAAGTACACATATTCAAACATACAGTGTGAAATTTTACAGGTCCCTGCAGATTCCAACATGTAGGATTTTACTTCATCACCTTCAAAGTATACTATTTCACCAGGTTCAATATCCCGGATATATTTTGCATTAATCACATCAAATGCAACAGTTTCAGAAGCAAGAATAAATTTATCTTCTCTTTTTGCAAGTGCAAGAGGTTTTATTCCCATAGGATCGCGAACAGCATATAAATCACCATTGACTAAAATAGTCAAAGCATAAGATCCTACAAGCCTTTTAGAAACAGATTCAATAGAATCAATAATATTTTTATTATTATCATGATGCTCTTTTTTAAGCATGTAACAAATCACTTCAGAATCAGTATCTGATTTGAACTCATAACCGTCTTTTATTAACTCTTTTCTTAACACATCAGAGTTTACTATATCCCCATTATGAGCCATTGCAATAAATCCATCATCAAAATCAGTTACAAATGGTTGTGAATTTTCAAGCCTTGATTGGCCGGTTGTTGAATATCTAACATGCCCAATAGCCATGTTTCCTTTAAGATTCTGAATTTCATAATCTTTAAAAACATCAGTTATTAAACCCATACCACAATAATAATTTAATCCTTTATTTGGATTAAAAGTAGCTATTCCTGCTGATTCTTGACCTCTGTGCTGTAAAGCATACAAACAATAATAAACAAAAGATGCGACATTTCTGGATTCATCATTGCAATGGATTCCAACAATACCACACTTATCTTCCATCTCTCCTTGCATTTGCTAACTCCTTAATAATAATATATTTATAATTATATTTTAACTAGTATAAAATAATAATTGTTTTAATAAAATCAGTCACAAAAAAAAATTAAATTATTGGCATTATCAAAATAATGCCCATTACAGTTTTATAATTAAATACCTGATATATGCAAATTTTATGATTACTGGTTAAATCCCATTCATTTTTTCATGCCATTTCCAAGCAGACTCGACAATTTCCTCTAAATTATATTTAGGAGTCCAACCTAACTTTTCCTTAATTTTAGTTGAATCAGCAACCAGTATATCCGGATCGCCTTCACGACGATTATCAATTTTAACTTCAAAATCACAGCCAGTTACTTTCCGGCACATATCAATTACTTCAAGAACGGAATATCCCTTACCATTTCCAAGATTGAAGATATTGGATTCATTTTCTTTGCATAAATATTCATATGCTTTGATGTGAGCATCAGCCAAATCATTGACATGAATATAATCGCGAATACAAGTTCCATCAGGAGTATTATAATCATCACCAAAAATAGAAATGCTTTCACGTTTTCCAATAGCTGCATCCAGTATCAACGGAATCAGATGAGTTTCTGGGTCATGCAATTCTCCAATCTCACAGTCAAAATCACTACCTGCCGCATTAAAGTATCTTAATGATACAAAATTAAAATCACCTTTTTCAGCTTCCCTTTCAAGAGCTTTTTCAGTGATAAATTTAGAGTGTCCATAAGGATTGATTGGTTTTAAGTCCTGATTTTCGGTAATCGGAACATTTTTAGGATTACCGTATACAGCAGCAGTTGAAGATAAAATAAATTTATCAACACCAAATTCTCTCATTATTTGTAAAAGATTTAAAGTGTTTTTATAATTATTTTTAAAATATTTTTGAGGTAGCTGAACTGATTCTGCCACTGATGAAAATGCAGCAAAGTGAATAACACCATCTATATCATATTTTTCAAAAACTTCCCTTAGATTTTTACTTCCAAAATCACAGTTTTCAAAGTGTCCCCATTTAACAAAGTTTTCATAACCCTTAGACAGATTATCCACTACAACAGTATCATAACCTGCCTCATGCAATGCTTTATTTGTATGGGAACCAATATAACCTGCTCCACCAGTAACTAGAATCATCAAAACACCTTTAGATAAATTTACCTAATTTAAGTAATGCTTTTGGAGATAATTTAATTAATTTTTTAACAATTTCAGTAGTGGAAATTTTTTCAAATGTTTCTCCTTCAAATGCATGAGCAATAGTGTTTAACTCGTCATCGGATAAAGTAAGTAAGTATTCTTGTACTTTTTTATATCTTACAATTTCATGGTCTAATTCTGCATGAGCCATTTCGTCGTACTGTTTTAAGAATTTTTTAGAACAATCCTCTTTAATAGCCTGAGCAGCTACTTGACCCGCACACATTCCACCGGTCATACCGCTGATAATTCCTCCACCGGTTAACGGGTTAACCTGACCTGCAGCATCTCCACAAACTAAAATATTATCATCATAAAGTTTAGTAGACATTCCTCCGACAGGGTCTCCGCCTACATTAAGCTCAACAGCCTGAGCATTTTTCAAGTAAGGGCTGTTAGCAACAAAGTCATCTAAGTATTCAATAGCAGTTTTTTCAGCTTTGTGAGGTAAAATTGCCAAACCGACGTTTGCAATATCGTCACCTTTAGGGAAAATCCATACATATCCGCCAGGTGCGCATGATCCTAAATAAAATTCAATTACGCCCGGTTTTTCAAATTCAACATTGCACATTTCGTACTGTACACCGGATTCCATTTCTTTTGCTTTAGCAGCAGGTTTTAAACCTGCCCATCTTGCAATGTGACCTTCAGGACCGTCAGCTGCGATTAAGATTTTGCACTGGAACACTTCTTCTTTTCCCATGGATTCTGTAAAAACCTTATAACCGTCATCAATTTTTTCAACGTCGGTTACCAAAGTCTTGATTCTAATTTCTGCTCCGGCTCTTGCAGCATCCATTGCCATGTGCTTATCAAATACTTTTCTCTCTAAAATGTAACCTGCTTCCGGAATTTTTACTTCATCATTTGTTAGCCAAACATCTGTTCCGTCAGGAGTTTGTATTCTTACACCTTCAATTTCCTTAGTAATCCAACGTGGAGAAGGTTCAATTCCTAATTTTTCAAGTCCCTGAATTGAAACACCTTCAGCACATCTTTTTGGTGAACCAATTTCAGATTTTTTATCCATTAAAATAACTTTTGCTCCGCCTAATGCAGCATGTTTAGCTGCGCTTGAACCTGCAGGTCCAGAACCTACTACAATTACATCAGTTTCAATCATAAAATCAATCCTCTTTTTCTAATGCGTCAATTGGACATGCTTTAACACATGTTTCGCAACCTTTACAGTCATCATCATTAAATACTAATGAATATTCTCTTACTTGAATTATATTTCTTGGACAAACTCCAGCACACTCACCGCAAAATGAGCACCAATCTTTAACTATCATAAAACAAATCTCCTCCAATCATAAAAAATTATACTGTAATTATTATGTCATTTATTATATAAAAGGTTTGGTAAAAAACGGAAAATTAAAGGAAAAAGAGAAAATAAATAAATTTTAAAATATCATTTTACCAATAATACAGGTATTTCAGATGTTCTCAAAAGTCTTTCTGAAACTGAACCTATTTGAGTATCGGAAACACTGTTTTGCTCAAATGATACAAATCGGTTATTATTAGAACCATGAGCATGAATAACTACTAAATCAGCGCGTGTTTGGTCAATAATAAACTTCATATCTCTTAAAGGGTCAGCAGTAAGCAAATGTTCAACAACTTCAATTCCTGCATCATCAGCTTTTTTTGTAACTTTTGCTAAAATCTCATTTCCAGAGTCTTCTTCTGAATCATAACTATTAAAAGAAAACTCTTCAAGAACATATACTGCAGCGATTTTGGAATTAAATTTCCGAGCAATTTCAATAGCTACATCGGCCGCTTCGTATCCATAATCAGACCCGTCAACAGGAACAGCTATAACATCAAACATGCTCATTCTCCCTTTAAATAATCGGCATGACAGAAGTCAATGAAATTATCAACAATTTTATCAATATCTTCGCTATCATCGATGATTTTACCATCATCCATAAATACTGCCCTATTGCTTAACTCTTTAATAAAGTCAGTATTGTGAGAAATCATTATAATAGTAATTCCGTAAGTTTTTGAGATTTTTTTAAGAGCATTTGTCACATCTCTTAAAGTAACCGGGTCCAAATCACCGAACGGTTCGTCTAAAAGTAAAAATTTTGGTTTGGAAACAAGAATTAATGCAAGCATTACACGAACCTTCTGACCGCCTGACAATTCATAAGATTTCCTATGTAAAATATCCATATCCAAATCAAGACTTTCAAATATGTCTGCAACCGCTTCTTTAGTTGCAGTTTCAGGGAATCTTGGGAATAAATCTTCTAAAATATCAGAATCAAGACCTATTTTTTTCAATCTTTCCCTTGCTTCAATTTCAGGCAGATCAGTTAGGAGGTAAAATGAATCCAATAATTCTTCACTAAGGCCTATTTTTCTAGCTCTCTCTTGAGCTTCTTTAACAATATTTTGATTTTTATACCCCAGTCTGGTAGCCAATTGATTTAAAACAGTAGCATAATGGTTTAATGCAAATTCCTGATGCATAAATCCTAATTTGGATCTGATTTTCATACGGCCCATACCTGGAATATCCACATCATTCCATTCACCGTCAACATTGAACAATACTTCTCCTTTATCGGGATCTTCCAGACCGCCCAACATTCTTAAAAGAACTGTTTTTCCGGCTCCACTTGGACCTATAATACTTAATATGTTTTCTTTTTGAATAGTGAAGTTAACATCTTCAATCTGTAAAACTTCCCCGCCGGTTAATAAATAAAATCTTTTGTAAATATCATTGACCTGAATAACATCCTCGTCAGCAGGAATATTTTCTATTTCAGCAATATCATCCATGTCCTCCATGAATTTATCGCAGATTTCATCTGCAGAACCTTCATCAACAATTTCACCATCTTCAAGCAGAATTACCCTATCTGCCAAATATTTTTGGATATCCGGCAAGTGAGATACAATAATAACTGTTATATTTAATTCTTTGTTGATTTTTTTAACTGCATCCAATATTTCTTGTTTAGTTTTAGGGCATGCCATAGTAGCAGGTTCATCAAGCAATAAAGCTTTAGGTTGTTTAGCAAGCTGTCTTGCCATAATGAGTCTTTGTTTTTCCCCACCACTTAATACAGAAGCATAATGATTCTGTTTATCTGTTAATGAAACAAGTTCTAAAAGTTCATCAGCTTCCTGGCCAAATTCGCTTTCCGCAATTTCAAAATTGGTATCTCCCTCATCAAAATAGCGTCTGGCATATAATTTTCTTAAAACATTTTCACGAACAGTATCAGGCCAAATACCAAAAGACCTTTGAAGATGAATTGCAGTTTCCTTTTTCAGATTATTGTAATAAAATTGAGATGAATCAGAAGTGACCTTTGCACTGCCTACGGCAATACTGCCGCTATCAATATGTTCAACACCTCTAAGTGCCCTTAATAGTGTGGTTTTACCAGAACCACTTTTACCAATGACGCCTAAAATTTCCCCTTCTTTAACTTCAAAACTAACATCTTTAAGTGCGGTAACCTTAGTTCCATCAGCTAATTCATAATCTTTACTAATATTTTCAACTTTAATCATTCTTTATTGCCCCATTTACATTAATGTAAATTTATATAAATGAAAGTATTTATATTTATATTTAATTAAAAAAAATAAGTGATAAAAATGGCTAACGAAAGCAAAGTTCAAGAATACCAAAACATCTTAGAAGAAGAAAAACTGCTTATTGAAACTCATTTTGTAAATATCGAAAGGATTTTAAGAGAACCAGATGAAATCGAACAGGAAAAACTAGTTACATTAATGAATAACTTTAACACATTAAATATCCAATACGACCAATTATGCAATGATCTTATAGAGTTTATTAAAATTTTCGGAGATAAAAATCAAACCGAAATAAGATTATATAAAACCGACGAGTTAATAGAATTGTTACAATCCAAAGTCAACCAATTAGACTAATTATAATTGATAGTTACTCCACCTGTTACATTTGTAGTTGAATTTTCAGCTACAATTTCACCATTTCTTAATAATTTAACTTTTAACTCCCCTTCACCATAATCATATTTATTAGCATTAATTACAACCTTATCCCATGCTGCACAATCAAGGGTGACTTTCTTATGACCATATCCTTCCTTTTTTACAAGATAATTCGGATTGCCCATTTCAGCTCCCCAAGTGCCCTCATATTCAATAACAGCCTGATAAGGGTAAGAAGCAGATTTCTGAATACTGCCATCATCAGTAATTATATTTAAAGATTCTTTATGTGACGGCTGAGTATTATCATGAATAAAAGAGAAAAGCAGCAGCGCTATAATAACAATACCTATAACGATAACAATCTTTTTTGCAATACTTATATTCCAACTGCCAAGACGAGACGAATTATTGATTCTGTTGCCTTTATAATCAGTTAAAAGATAAGCACAATTATCACAATACATTGCCGTGGAGGAATTTTCATAACCACAGCGCGGACATTTCACCATAAATATATAAATCCTTTTAAGTTGTTATAAAAAATTTATTAAAAAACTTATATTTAAACTTATGTAAAAATTAGTTATTTTTCATAAAAATTGATATTAGATTAGTGATAATAATTATAGACGTTTTCAGCTATTTTTAAATTCATGCCTTTTATTTTAGTTAATTCCTCAACTGAAGCCTTTTTAATATTATCAACACTTCCAAATTCTTTTAAAAGGTTCATTTTTCTTTTTTTACCAATTCCAACGATATCATCAAGTGAAGAGGCTCGAATAGCCTTGCTTCTGAGTTTTCTGTGATAGGTTATTGCAAACCGATGTGATTCGTCACGGATTTGTTGAAGTAAATGTAGAGCCCTATTATTTTTCGGAATGATAATTGGACGTTTTGAATTAGGAAGATATATCTCTTCAAATTCCTTCGCAATGCCAATAATAGGTATATGAGTAAGATTTAATTTTTCCAAAACACTGCAAGCCATACCAAGTTGTCCCTTACCACCATCAATTACTATTAAGTCAGGTTCGGGGTCTGAATCAATCAGTTTTAATCTGCGAGTCAGCAGCTCCTCCATCATTGCAAAATCGTTAGGTCCTGGAGTTTCCATTTTAAAATACTTATACATTTTTTTATTAGGTTTTGCATCTTTAAATGACACTTTTGAACCAACAGCAAATTTACCTGAAATATTACTGATATCATACCCTTCAATGACATGAGGAACATTATCAAGCTTAAGATATTTTTTAAGCTCTATTAGTGAATTTTCCATCTTTTTCTTTTGATGATTGATGATTTCGGCATTTTTCTTAGCCATTTTAACAAGCCTTAGTTTAACACCTTTTTGAGGAACTTTAATTTTGACTTTGTTTCCTCTCAAATCACTTAACCATTCCTCAAGCAACTCTTTTTCATCAATATCTTCATCCAAAAGAATTTGCTTCGGAATATGCCTATTATAGCCATAATATTGTTGAATAAATGAAAACATGATTTCAGACGGAGAATCATATTGAGAACCGCTCATTAAAAAGTCATCACGACCAACAATCTTCCCGTTTCTAATAGGCATTATTATAACTACAACCTCATTTTTGCCAGGAGCTATAGCTATTACGTCCTGATCCAAATCATCATCAACCAAATCAACAAATTGCTTTTCCATAATCTCTTCAATAGATGAAATCTGGTCTCTTATGACTGCAGCCTTTTCAAATTCCTCATTAGCTGCAGCTTCAGCCATTTCTTTTTTAAGATTCTTAACAATAGCAGAATATTTTCCCTGGAAAAATAAATCAATTTTATTGATTATTTCACTATATTCCTCTTTAGAAATTCCACCATCACAAGGAGCATGACATAAATCAATTTGTGAGTTTAAGCAAGGTCCATTCATATTCCTGCAAGTCCTTATTTTAAATAAAGATTTTAAAAACTTAACAGTTTGTTTAACAGACCCCACATCGGTAAACGGACCGAAATACACTCCATCCTTTGTTACATTTCTTGTGATTACAAGACGGGGAAATTTTTCATTGGTAATTTTAACATAAGGATATCTTTTATCATCTTTAAGCTGGACATTGTATCTTGGATGATGTTTTTTAATTAAAGTGGCTTCTAAAATTAAAGCTTCTTTTTCAGAATTAGTTACAATATATTCTAAACTGTCAAAATGACTCATTAAGATTTGAGTTTTTGGCCTGTCAAGTTTTTCTCGAAAATAGGATTTAACTCTCTTTGTGAGACTTTTTGCCTTACCAATATAAATTATGGTGCCTGTATTATCGCGCATTATATAGACACCGGGTTTATTTGGCAAATTATCCGGAGATTTAACTTTAGCTGACATAAACTACCTATTTAAGTTCGACAATATCATTGTCAAGTTTAACTTTATTATTGGCAATCATCAAATCCAAAACACTATTAATTCTTGTTGCGGTTTTTTTAGATGTTGATTTGAAACCGAAATTACGTGATGTTTCTTTTGCAACCTGCTTTATTGTAATGTCATGTTTGTGAAGCAATACAGTTTCGATATTTTTGGCAATTTCTTCATCTGAAATCAAATCAATATTCGGCTTAATCCGTTTTCTAATAACTATATTATTATTTGAAGCATCATATAAAAAGTCTCCAATTTTAATGATATGTCCTGATTTTTCTGCTTCGCCAATAGCTTCATTAACCCGTTTTTTCAAATTAGAACTTGCTCTTTTAATATTGCATGAAACTTTAACTCTATTAATGACTTCACTAACATGAATCGGACCTTCAATATCTACAATGTTATTAACAGATTTGGCAACTTTCTCAACTGACTGCCTGTATAACTCATCAGATGAATGCAGTCCAATATCTTCAATTTGAACATAATCAACAATTTCATCTTCCATTTTTCTTTTGCCCGGAAGTTTATTATCGTCAAATGACTTTAATTGATTGTTTTTAAGGCGTCTTTCGCGTTCTATTTCTTTATAGTCTTCATTAGCACTTGAAATAATATCCTCTAAAGTTTGATCTTTAAGTTCTTGTTCATGAATTGGAACAATAACCTCCTCCTCAGGAGTTTCATTTGTAAAATCATCCTCAATAGTTTCATTTTCAGTTTTTAACTCTTCTTCAGCGAATGCATATTTTTCTTCTCTTTCGATAATTTTATCAGAATCATCATCACTTGGCCGATTTAAATAGTCCATAGGGTCAAAATCCTCGGTTCTATCAACAACAGAGACATAATCTATTTGAGTTGGATTTTCAATTTCCTTTAATGATTTATTAATATATTTCATGTCCTTTTTGATCCCTTTAATGGAATCTCTAACAGATTTCGGCTTTTCCTCTTCATAATAGAAATTATTCTTCCTAAGTTTACTTGTCACATCATTTGAACCTTTATAATAAGTAAAACCATCACCCATATTCTCTTTAGGAATTTCCTCATTTTCCTGTTGGGTCTCTTCATTATCTTTGATGTTTACTTTATCATCTTCAAGAGCTTCTTCATCAATTCCGTTTTTAAATTTGATTTCAGTTTCATTGTCATCTTCATCAATCATATCCTTATCTTCAAACATATCATCAAGGAATTCTTCTACTGCCCGGCCTACAATATCACTAGCTTTTCTGTTGATTATTTCCCGAGTCTCATCAGGTAATTTATCAGTGAAAATATTTAATTCTTCACCTTCAGTATAATCCATCTTATGAGCAGGTCTTTCAAGATTAATGTTTTCATCATTAGAAAAACTATCAGTGAAAATGTTTAAATCCTTGCCGTCATTAACAATTTCCGCTTCTACAACAAAATCCTTTTTTGGAGACGGTTTTTGAAGAGGCGCATCCTTATCTTCAACAATTTCGCCTTTAACAGTTTCAATTTCTTCTTTTTCAAGCCGTGATTCTCCGGCAACAACATTGGAAATGACTGATTTTACAAAATTGCTGCTTGACCTTGGATATTTTTGACTTTGAGGTTTTTCTTGTTCTTCACCATCATGAGACTTGAAATTAAATTCTTCATCAATTTTCTTATCTGATTCATATTCCAGGTCATGACCGTGGTCAACATAGATATAATCCTCATCAGAACCTAAATCAACTTTTCCATCACCTGATTTATCTTTAGGATTAATATCTCCAATAGATTTATCTTCATCAATCTTAGAGTCCAAATCAACTTCATTATCACTGGATTTTCCAGATGGTTTTTTTCCAGAACTAATTTTAGAATTATCCATACCTGACTTTAAATCGACTTTACTGCTGAAAGTTGGTGCTTTTACATTGGACTTCTCATCTTTTGTAGTTTTATCAAATTCTGAATCTGAAACTTTCACAGATTTACCAGAATCATCCTCTTTTGAAGTTTTATCAGTTTCAGAATCTGAAACTTTCACAGATTTACCAGAATCATCCTCTTTTGAAGTTTTATCAAATTCTGAATCAGTATTGTCAATATTTTCATCAAAAGATGAATCATTACCAATATTTTTCGTAAATTTAAGAGACGGGAAAATTGAACTTTTACCTTCATCCTTCTGTTCCTCATCTGATTTCAGAAATGACTTAACCTTATCTGAAATTATTTGAGAAACGCCTTTTGATTCATCTGAATAATCTTTATCATTTTCCCAAACTTCAGCATTATCTTCCGGTGAAATTCCTTCATTATATTCCCAGATTTCTTCATCAAATGTTTCTTCTTTTATGCGTTTATTTTTAACAGATTCATTTTCAACATTATCTGCCGAATTTGAAGATGTTTCAGCATCGGCTTTTTTATATGAATCTTGAGAAGGATAATCTTCAGTTGTGCGATTTTCATTAATCAAATCTTGTGAATTTTCATCTTCAAAGAATTCTGAAGGAGAAATGGAACTAACATCAATAGGTTTTTCTAAAATATCCCTATCATCAACCTTTTCAACTTCAACAAAATCGATAGGACCAATATCCCCATAGTGCTGTTCTTCCTGGGCTTTTCTCTCAGCTTCTTCCCTTTTACGTGCAATACGCAATTCTTCAGCTTTCTTTTCAGCTTCCAATCTTCTTTTTTCAACCAATTTTTTTTCTTCTTCAGATTTGCGTTTTTCCTCTTTACGGGTTTGACGGATTGATTTTTGAACAAAATCCAAAAGTTTTTTACGACCCAAATCTCTGTTTCGATACCAGTCAGTAGACCATAAATGATAAAGTTTCCAACCTAATCCGGTCAATACCTGTTCACGGAGCCTGTCTCTGTCACGTGCCACTTTACTTGATGAGTACATTTTTCCATCAGTTGTGATACCTAAAATATATTTTCCGGGATTTTCGTCATCCACTATGGCAAGGTTTACTCTAAAACCTGCACAGCCAATTTGTCTGTCAACTGTATAACCATTTTCTTCCAGAAAACTAGCTATCGCATCTTCAAATGGCTCTTCACTATACTCATCCCGATTAGCGGTTCCCAATGTTAAGTTTTCAGCATATTCCAAAAATTCTTTTAAAGATTTTACACCATATGGAGGATTTGCTGTCAATTTCATATCATATGCCTTGAAGTTTGAAAATACGACACATTTTTCCCTTGCACGTGTAATTAATACGTTAAGCCTTCTCTCACCACCATTTTGGTTTAGAGGACCAAAATTAAGTGACATTTTTCTCTCTTCATCATATCCGTAACCTACACTTATTAAAATAACATCTCTTTCATCACCCTGAATTGTTTCAAGGTTTTTAACAAAGAATCTTTCTTCTTTATTATCAGAAAACAGCGGTTCGAATTCGGGTCTTTCTTTACGTCTTACTTCCAATGATTCCAGAATCGCATTTTTTTGAGCAACGGAAAATGTTCCAACACCCAAACTTTTTGTATCACCATATTTTTCAAAGTGATTGAATATTTCATCAACTACATCTTCCGCTTCCAGAGGGTTTGCAGAAGATGAACCTCTATGGTACACTGTATTTGGATTATAATGGAATTTTAAACCAAGTTCGGGGTCATCATGTGAAGGTGAAGGGTAAACCAATAAATCATCATCATAAAATTCCCGGTTTGAAACTGTAATTAATGATTCGTGACGACTTCGATAGTGCCATTTAAGCATTTTAACAGGAAATGATAATTTACATAGATGAAGAATACTTTCCATGTCGATTGATGTTGCCTCTTCTTCATCACTTTCTGTATCTGACATCTGGTCGAAAAATGAAGTTGGAGGCAATTGTTGGGTATCTCCCATGACGACAGCAGTTTTTCCCCTCATAAATGCACCCAATGCATCTTCAGGTTTTACCTGACTTGCTTCATCGAAAATAACAACATCAAACTGCAATTCCTCATTTGTCGGATCCAGGTATTGTGCAATTGATAACGGAGACATCATAAAACAAGGTTTAATCTGTTTTATCAATCCTCCTGTTTTTTCCAAAAGTTTTCTAACCGGCATGTGCCCGCTTTTTCTTGTAAATTCTCCGGCTAAAATTTTAGCCTGCGGATTTTCTGTTCCACCGAATATTTTCGGAATATTATTGTTTAGTTTATGGTAAATCCTTTTACGGTTTAGGACTAAAATCCGTTTATCCAAATCTTCAAATTCCCTAATTCTATTTTCATGAAGTTCACCAACAAATGTTGCCAATTCGTGATTTTCAATAAATAAGATATTTAAAAGTGAATCTGCAAAGTTCCCCTCGACTAACGCTTCAATATCCTCTTTTTTAATGTTTCTTTTTTCGATTGAATCTACAAACATTTTAGCATTGGAACTTTTAAGTGCTTTTTTAGTATTTAGATATTGAGACCATAAATGAAGGCTTGAAAGCTGACCTCTCCAGTTATACAGCTGTTCTTTCCATGCTTCAAAAGGAACATCCCCTGTTTCTCTTTTAAAGATTAATTTACTTCTTGGATTTAACTTGTCTTTAAGTTTGGATAATGTTTTAACAAATTCTTCACCTGCATCAATATAATCAGCAAGGTCTCTTTCAGGTTTAATATCGAATAAATCCTTACTCAATAAGTCAATCGTGTTTTGGGAAAATGTTCCAGCGCGAACAAGTGCATTAAACTCATGCATCCATTTAGCAATAGCCTTTAAATCATTGACATTTGCATTTAAATGCCAATATCCCCCATAGTATTTTCGACCTATCTCTTCATTAGCTTCAAGATTTTTTCTAATTTTAATAATTGCTTTTGCTTCCTGCAAATCTTTTATAATTTCATCAATATTTCCTGAAACAGGGCTTTTATAATATCTTTCAACAAGTTCAATGTGCTGTTTGTTATTAAAGAACCTGAATTTTTTATTAGAAATATTTCTTAACTCGTATATCAATGCGTCAATATCTGCTTGAAAAATGCTTTGATTAAATTTAGTTAAATTTCTGGCATATTTTTGATATGTTTGTAGTTCTTTGATTAATTTAAATGCATCATCACTGTTATTATTCCATGCTCCGGATTTCAGTATGCTTCCGTCAATTAGTTCTGCATTTTGAGATTTAATTATTTCAAAAGCAGAAAGTGAATTTTGAAATTCATTTAGAGTGTCCGGCTTTTTAATTCCATAAATATCATAAACCCTTCCGCGTTCCACTAAGAAATTATCAAGAGAAAACAAGGAATCTCCAATCAACATTTCAATTTCTCTTAAATCGGCCGGAAGCAAACTTTTTGGAGCGCATTTGCTCCAAGGGTTTTCTTTAGAAATTGTCTGATATAATTCTGCTAAGTTTTCCAAAGCTATTTTCATGTCATCCAAATCTTTTAAAGTAATGGAATCCGGATTTTCAAATCTGACCAACGGCATTATCATACCTTTAGTTGCAAAATGATCATCAGCAGATTCTTTCATACCATATAATTGAAATGCTGAGAAGTTTACGGCAAATAATGGCTTATGAATAATCTGGGAATAATCATCAAGCTGACGTCGTAAAGTTTCCAACTTACGAATTGTCTGGTCAATATTCAACGGCTCCTGTTTTCTTACATTAGTAGCCTTTTGTAAATCTTTAAGGAATTTTTTCCTTCTTGTTTTATGTGAATGCAATTCCAAAACAAATTTACCGAGCCCAACTGCAGCCAGCCTATCTTTCACCACATCAAGTGCGGCCATCTTCTCTGATACGAATAAAACAGATTTGCCTTCAGCCAATAGCTCAGCAATCAAATTCACAATTGTCTGTGATTTACCTGTTCCCGGAGGCCCTTCAACAACAAGATTGTTTCCGGCTTTAACATCCTGAATAGCTGCAATCTGTGATGAATCAGCATCTAAAACCTGATACATATCCCTGTATTCAAGACTTGAATCAATATCCTCTTCTCTGAAAACATCCTGATTATTTTTAGCAGGATTAAAAATAGCCTGAATTAATTCATTTTTAGTCAAATCCACATTGGATTCCCATGCTTCAGGGTTTAAATCATTATACATTACAAATTTTGTAAAGCTAAAGAAACCTAAAGCAACATTACTGTTAACTTCCCACCCATTCATTCTGCCAACTGCACGGCGGACGCTGGCTATATAGTGGTCAATGACTTCACCGTATTTTTTAAACTCAAAATCCGGAAAGTCAATACCTGCTTCCAGTAATTTGGCCTTAAGTGAAATGTTGGTTTGAATATCTTCTCCTGTCCATTCTAAGTTAAATGATTCCCCAACCTTTTTCCTTTCCATTGCAACCGGAATTAAAACCAAAGGAGCACTGTTTTTTTGTCTTGGTTTTGATTTATCTTTCCATTCCAAAAAACCGACTGCTAAATATAAGATATTATAACCCTGTTCCTGAAGCATTGTTTTAGCTTGGTTATTGATGTAATATAATCTTTTTTGGAGCTCTTTTGGAGTCAAATCAGTAGCTAACTTCTTATCTCCGTCGGAAAACTTCGAAAAATCAAATGGAATATGATCCCAAACCGATGACTTGTCTTCCTTTTTGTCTTTTTTATTAGCTACAAAATACATCTTATTCTTTTGTAAAACTAATGTTTGAAAAAGATTAATGGGAGATTGATTTACTATAGTAATGGTTTTAGCTCTTGTTTTAAAGTTAAGAAGAGGATTTCTTAAAGTTAAGTCCAATAGCTCCTTACGTAAATTCTTAAATTCCTTTTCAATTATATTTGATGATTTATTTAACATGATGCCCCTTTGTAGTGTTTAAAAAATTAAGAAAACTATTATATAAGTATTTAAATATTAATTAATAAAGTTTATGATTTAAGTAAAAGATTAAAATATTATCTTAAAAATCACTTAACAAAAGAAAAATAACGCTTCAATAATGACCAAACTTTGTTAATTTTTTACTTGCAATTAAAGAAGCAAATTCCCCTGATTGTTTAATTGAATAATTATTCAATCTTTTGACAATATAAGATGCCATATACGTATCGCCACAACCTGTGGAATCCACAATATTATCGCATTTTACAGCTTCGATTTTTACCTCTTCATCGCAAATAACTCTGGAGCCTTTGCTTGCATCAGTTATTACCATCTCATCCACATCATGGTCAAGGCCAATTATGTTTGCTTCTGACTCATCTAAAAATATTGCATTAACTCCTGATAAAATATCGGTTAACATGCCATAGTTATCTAATTTTATACTGTAACTGTTATTTGATTCAGTGCCAGGAACTCTTAAAAATCCCTGTATTGAAATAAAAACAGGAACATTGAAACTTTTCAAATATTCGATTGTTTCTAGTGGAAAATCAAATCTGTTTAAAGGATTGATAACAAATCCGTCAATTTTTTCAGGTAAAAATCCTTCCAAATCACCTGGAAAAATTGGAATTTGGGCAAAATTGCTTAATTGCTCTCTGTAATCAAGATTATCCATATCAGGATAATTATTTATAAAAAAATGAGTGTCATCTTTTAAGACAACTTTAACCTTATCCGAATCTGGAAAATCATTGACTATCTTCGCATCGCTGCAGTTTACAATAGCCAGGTAATCTTTGTAAAACTCATCAAAGATAAATGACTGATAATATGTTGCCCCGCCGGTTTTGCGAAAGTTATTCTCTCCGATGCAAATCAAATCATTTGTCACCGGTCCTATTACAACAAGAGTCATGAAAAAAAATATGAGGAATTTAAATTCCTCTGTCTTGCATTCTATCTGCTTCGGTTAAATTTGACATTTCAATACCTTTCATTACCTGACCTAATCCTTTAGATACTTCAGCCAATACTTCAGGCTTATCATAATTAGCAGTTGCTTCTACGATAGCTTTTGCAAACGCTTCAGGGTTGTTTGATTTGAAAATACCTGAACCTACAAAGATTCCATCTGAACCTAACTGCATCATTAAAGACGCATCTGCAGGTGTTGCAATACCTCCTGCTGCAAAGTTTACAACAGGCAATTTTCCAAGTTCTGCAGTTTGTTTAACAAGGTCAATTGGTGCTTCAATTTTTCTTGCATATTTCCAGATTTCCTCTTCTTCCATTCCCTGAATAGTTCTTATTTCACCCATTACCATTCTCATGTGACGTACTGCTTCCACAATATTTCCTGTACCAGGTTCTCCTTTAGTACGAATCATTGCAGCACCTTCATCGATTCTTCTTAACGCTTCACCCAAGTTACGTGCACCGCATACAAAAGGAATAGTGAATTCTTTTTTATTGATATGATACTCTTCATCAGCTGGTGTGAGAACTTCGCTTTCATCAATCATGTCCACACCAAGAGTCTCCAAGATTTGCGCCTCGGCAATATGACCAATTCTAGCTTTTGCCATAACAGGAATAGATACTGCATCTACAACTTCTTCCACAATAGTCGGATCAGCCATTCTGGCCACTCCTCCGGCAGCACGGATATCTGCAGGTACTTTTTCAAGAGCCATTACAGCTACAGCACCGGCATCTTCTGCAATTCCTGCTTGTTCTGCATTTACTACATCCATAATAACTCCGCCTTTTGTCATTTTAGCGAAGCCTTCTTTTAATACATCAGTTCCTTTTTTTACCATGTAAAATTCACCATAATTCAACAAATAAATTAACAATATAATTTATATTATAAAATTTGTCTAACAAGTGCAAAACACCCTGCTTTTTTAAAGGCAATCATGTAATTACACCAAGTAAATAATTGTTTTTAATAGTATATTATTATTTTTATATTTTATCAAATTTTGATTGGAAAAAATTAATAGATTATCTACTAATCGTTTAAAAAAAATGGATTTTTATCTAAAAATTTATATAAAAATAACAAATTTAATCAAATTCGACAGTAATATCAACAATATGATACTCAGATGACAAATTATGAATTTCCTTTTTTATTTTTTCCTGATTATTAAAATTTTCAATTGAAACTTTTAATGTTAAAACCGAATCAATGCCGTCAAGTGACCATACATGAAAATCATCAAAAGATTTTACCCCTTCAATATTTAAAACACCCTGTTTAAATTCCTCAACATCAAAATGATTCGGTGTTTTTTGAAGTAAAACCTCAAAAGACTTATACAAGTTCCTTCCGAGATTAAATAACAGCCACAAAGCAATGCCTATTGATATGAAAGGATCCAAATAAGATGCGCCATCCCAAAACATCAAAACCAGACTCAAAATTAAAATGGCCACCCATTCAAAAACATCACCAAGCTGATGAAATAAAATAGCTTTTTCGCTAAATGTTTCGCCATCATGTAATCTGTGAACAGAAATTGATTTAAATATTATTCCGATAACTGCAACAGCAAGCATACCTCCTGCATCAACGCTTTCAGGTGCAAATAATCTAGGAACTGCTTCAGAAAGAATGATGAATGCCATAAAAATAACAAAAACAGAAACTATTACTGCACCAAGAATCGAAAACCTCTGATAACCGTAGGAATATTTATCACTGGAATCCTTTTGAGCAATATGTTCCAAAAACCATGAAAAAGCAATGGAAATAGTATCGGACATGTCATGAATACAATCAGCAAGTATCGCCATACTGTTTGTTGCAATACCTCCAACAATGACGATAATATTAAAAGCCAGATTCATAAAGAAAACAAAAGCCAGATTCTCGCTTGCATTTTTGTGATGATGATGTACATCGATTCTCATATATTTAATATTTGAAATTCCAATAATAAAAAACTTATTAAAGTTATATTTATATAATTAAAAAATGAAAATTATAGTAGTGATTTAAAATGACAATGATTGGAACAACAATTTTTTCCCATATTCTTCCGGTAATCCTTGGATTTTTTGGATTTGTAATGATTATTTCCGGATCATTAGAAAATGACAATACCAAACTAATATTAGGTGTTGTTTTAGTTATTATAGCATGTATATTCCCTTATGTAGTTTTAAGCGTTCTAGTCTAACAATTTAACTTCACCAGAATGTAGGCTAGTTCCTATCAATACTTTTTTTATTCCCATTGCCTCCAATTCATTTAAAGATTCTTTGTTTAGCCCTCCGGCCATTATTAATTTTTCTTTAAAATCTTTGAATTCTTCAAGCAATTTTTTATTATATCCTTTTTCGGTTCCTACACCAGAAATATCCAAAAGGATAATTTCATTAGGATTAATCTCTTTTAAAATCTCTTTAAATTCCACTAAACCCAAATCCAGATTTTTTGCATACAGCTCATCATCTTTAATGTCGACACTTACTACAATTCTTTCTTTGGGATATTTTTCAAAAATCTTTTTCATCTCGTCAATACTTTCAAGTGTTTCTGTTGGGACAATAATTTTATATGCATAATCAATGAAAAAGTCAAAGCTTTCACAATTCTTAACTCCCCCATCGAAAATTACAGGCAAAATCGTGTTAACCATTTTAATATCATTGATATTATGTCCAACAGATTCTATCAAATCCAAATCTGCAATATACATTTCGTCTGCACCGTTTAATTTTAATCCCTGAGCTATTTCAACGGGATTGGAAGATGATGCAAAAACTGTCTTTAATAATTGGTATGTATCTCTATTTCCAGATTTACCGCTTACTGCTTGGTGCTGTTTTAAATCTATAACAGGAATTTTTTTAATCATGAATAATAATTAGGTAAAAGAAGTATTAATAATTTTAAAAAAAAACATGAAGGAAGTGAGATGAGTTAAATGTTTTTTAACTTCATCTCCAATAAAAAATAATGATCAATTTAGAGAATAACTAACAGTTCATGTCTCTATTAATTAAGTTAATCAACATAGTATATAAATGTTACTGTATTTTATAAAAATTAAAGTATACTTGAATAAATAATTCTCAATATAAATGGCGAATATTGAATAAAATACAATAATTTTCAAATTTTAATAAATGAAAACAGA